>JAUWFX010000155.1 GCA_030606765.1 Dehalococcoidia bacterium | reverse complement strand
ATCTCCATAACATCAACCTGCAGCGCGCCGACCGGATGGGAATGTACTTCAGTCTAGAGTTGAGAGTGCCTTTCCTGGATGTGGCCATGGTTGACCTTTCCATGAAGATTCCTCCCGAGTTCAAGATTCGTGAGTCTGAGAAAGTGGGGGATAGGATAGAGAAATGGATTTTGCGCGAAGCCTTTCAAGACACGAATTACCTCCCCGACGAGATACTGTGGCGTTACAAGGTTCAGTATACTCAAGGAGCAGGCTGCGAGGACCTTGGAGAAAAAGTGGCGGAGAGGGAAATGAGTGAGGACGAGTATCAACGTATCAAGGCAGAGAATCCCCAGGCGGTGCTCAATAGTCGCGAGGCAGCCTACTACTTCAACATCTTTCGTCAGTTTCACCCCCAGGACTCGATACTCGGCTCTATTGGAATCTGGACCGGGTTTGATTTTGCCGAGGAGAGAGAGCGAGTCCGGGGCACCATGGATGGTGACCTGAAGCATATACGCTAAGAAGGAGGAACAGGGCAAGGTCGCAAAAGACCGGCTTTCTTATATCCTATGAAATGGACCATCTTGGGCTCTGGGGGGTGCATGATTATTCCCAAACCCCTGTGCCAGTGCCGCGTCTGCCAGGAAGCCAGGAAGCGTAGCGTTCCTTACGCCAGAACGGGACCTTCTGCTTTCCTTCATGATATCAATCTTCTGATCGACACACCTGCAGAAATTGTGAGCCAGTTGAATCGTTCTACTATCCATCGTATCGATTACCTGATCTTAACTCATCTGGACCCTGACCATGTGGAAGGATTGCGGGTAGTGGAGCAAATTGCGCTGGATTTTCGCACCTGGCGTGCCTATCCAGAAAAGCAAATTTGTTTGCTGCTCCCCGAACAGCTAGGCGAACGAATAAGGGAGATTCGGTCTCAGTATGGTCCCCTGGTCGATTTCTACCAGGAGAGTGGTTTTGTCCGGCTCATGCTTTTTCAGGGCGAAGTCCAGATCAATAACGTTCACATAACGGCCATCCCAGTGGACCGAGGTTCCCAGTTAGCCTTTGTTTACATCTTTGAAAAGTCAGGACGCAAGGTTGTCTATGCTCCCTGCGATTTCAAGCCTTTCCCTGAGTATCGAACTGAGGTTCAACGGCCCGACCTCCTTGTCATCCAGCCGGGGATATTCGAGGGTGGTCTGAAACATCGCTTCAAATACCCGGCAGATCACATCTCGAGAACTACTCTCTACACCTTCGAACAAACACTGGAACTGGCGGCACGCATTGAGGCGAGAAAGGTCTTGTTTGTTCATCTTGAGGAGTATTGGAACCGCAGCTACGATGACTACTGTGCCCTAGAGTCGGACGGCATCAGGTTTGCCTACGATGGCATGCAGATAAACGTATAACGACGCATACGCAGTCATGAGCGCTACTCTTCCACATGGTGGCTCTGCCTGCCCCCAACGCTTTACAAATGTTTCCTTGGCGACCAAAGGAGTATCCAACAGGCAGGCTGAAAATAAACAAAAAAGCTGCTAAGATGTTAGCCTACGGAACGGCAGGTAGTGGGTCAATTTGAAATAAGTTTGACTAGACAAGCAATAAGCTATGATGTCATAATCTAGGTATCAGTAAGCCAGCAAAGAAAAAGACTCCCAAGGATATAAACGAATTAGCTGCATCCATTGTTAGAAAAACAATTGAGAGTGGCACTCACGATTCGCTAAAATCCCTTAAAACAACCGCCAAAAAGAAACCTCAAAAACCAGATTAAAGCTTAAGCCTTACCTCATTCGATAACTCATACTTGACTTTTTTATTTCCTCTGTGTTACTATAAGTCATGGTGCATTGGTTTCCCTCATAGTGCTTGTTGCATTATTTAAAAAATTATGATATATTCTTTAATAAGGAGTGGGAAAATGAATATTAATGACGAAAACAATGACGATAGAGGCTTTGTGCTTCAGCTCATGATGAGGGCAGAACAGAAAGTGAAAGAATATGCTGAAACCATGCACGAGATACGTCGTCTCCAAATGCGTGCCGGACGAGATAAAGACTATATCGAACAACTTAATAATTTCATCAGAGCTGAAGGGCAACAGCCGGTATCCATAAAAGAAACGCCACCTCTGGGAAGTGGCGTGGGAAAACCTGGAAATCGTGCAAAGGGTTTGCCCCTACGCAAGATGCAATGGGATGGAATGGCTATTAACGATATTATTGGCAACATTTTGAATGGAACACCTGAAGTAATCTATCATCATACAGAGGTAATACCGCTAGTATATGAAATAGATTCGGACTCAGATTTGCGTAAAGTTTTGCCTAACATGCGCTCAGCGATGCAAAAGGGTGCTAGGGACGGACTATGGGAAAGGCCAAGTAGAGGCAAGTTTAAAGCTAAAGTAGTTGAACAACAAGGGGCATTTGTTAGTGGTTAATTCGCCAAGTTTAGCAGGCAGAGATAGCTTGCTTGGAATAAAATAGAGGCTGGAAGGTCTCAAGGTTGACCGCCGTCGCCCTTCCAGCCTCGGAAAGTGAGGCTAAAGCCAAATGACTTACCTCAAACGGTTTGTTAAAGTAGCAGCTTGGTTGGCAATCCAAGCGCCCTTATTATAGCACACGCCCCCGAAAGGGGGCAACTTACGCTCATTTATCTCCCTTTCTGGGCGTGTCCCAATAAGGGCTTTTGCATTTTGGGCAGACCTTTGGTTTGCTTTCTTTATTTCTTGGCGGCCATATATGTCCACATCGGTCGCACTTGAAAACCTCAGCCATTAATCGCCCCATACTATTAGTATATCACTATTAGTATTATCTGTCAAGCATATTACCAAAAATATTTTACTAAAAGGTATTGACAAATACTATACTCTATGATAATATACTAATAGGTAAATAAAATGAACAAGCTAAGTATAGAAAAAAGAACACAGGTAATATCAGCACTAGTTGAAGGTAATTCAATTCGTGCTACCTGTCGCATGACAGACACAGCAAAGGGTACAGTTATTAGGCTTTTGCGTGATGTTGGGAAAGCCTGTGATGAATATCAGGATAAACACCTGAAAAATCTACCATGCCAAAGGGTAGAATGTGATGAAATCTGGTCATTCTGCTATGCCAAACAGAAGAACGTACCGGAAGATAAACAGGGTAGGCTTGGTTATGGTGATGTATGGACATGGACAGCCATAGATGCTGATACCAAGCTAGTTCCGAGTTGGCTTGTTGGCTTACGTGATGCTGGTCATGGCTATAAATTTATGAACGACCTTAAAAGCCGATTAGCTAACCGTGTTCAAATTACTACCGATGGTCATAAAGTCTATTTGTGGGCTATAGAAGATACATTCGGCTCTGAGGTTGATTACGCTATGTTAGTAAAGCTATATGGTGTAGACCATGAGCCTGAGACACGATATAGCCCAGCTAAATGTATAGGGGTAAACCATAGCACCGTTACCGGACATCCT
>JAUWFX010000152.1 GCA_030606765.1 Dehalococcoidia bacterium | reverse complement strand
ATCCCCTTTTCTTCTAATCGTCTTAATTGAGTTTGTTCACTGGCAGAAACAACGACTACTTTATCCACAAATATAGGACGCGTAAGCTCAAACAGTAACGGAATGTCCTTAATAATTAGAGCATCGGGGGCAAGGCTTTTGATCTCATTCGTAATTCTTTCATCTTCCTTAAACACCTGGGGATGAACTATCTGATTTAGCTTTGCCACCTTTTCTTTGTCGGAAAATACTATCTCAGCCAGCTTCTGCCGATTTATGGTCAGGTCTTCATTTAAGAAGTCCTTTCCAAAAGACCCTACTGTTTCTTTCCAAGCTCTTAAGTGGGGACGGGTTACCTCCCGAGCCAGTTCATCCCAATCAATTATATAAGCCCCCAGTTCTCTAAAAAAATTGGTTACCGTGCTTTTGCCCGTGCCCACACTTCCTGTCAGACCAACAATAATCATTTGTTCCCTATTTCGCCTCCTTAATTACCTCCCAGGGTCCAAATTGCTATCGCTGGAAAATGATTTTGTTTTGGTTCCTTTTTGTCGTTTGCCTTAATGGTCACATATATTGTCGCCTGTTGCTAACACGCCTTTTATATAATCCAGAACAGCCTTCTCAGGGTCCTCACCAAGCACGCCAATAACAACTTCAATTTGATTCTCGTTGAAAATCGCTTGGGCCCTGGAACCCATGCCACTAGCTATGACAACAGAGACCCCTTCTTCAGCCAGCCATGCGGGAAGAAAGCCGGGTTGATGTCCTGGCGACGGTATGACCTCTCTTTTTACAATCGCCTTAGTTGACTCATCAACATCAAACAAGGCGAAATGACTGCAATGGCCAAAGTGAGCAGCTACTTTGTCGTCTGTTATGGGAATTGCGTATCTCATTGTCTCCTCCAAGCCAGTTTGGGTTCAAGTTTATTCATTTTCTACCTCCTCGAACAAATATCACCTGTAGAGCATGGCGGCGTTTCGCAGCGTTCTGCTTTGCCACAGCAAGTTTTACCTGGTGCTCTTGTCTCAGTTTGCAATAGATAAGAGGCAGAAAAAAGTTTTTCCATCATTTCGCTGCCACAGACGGGGCAAGCTATAGATTTAGCATTATCTGCTCCGTGGAGAAATATCTCCGAGATTTCGCCACAGTCTCGGCACTTATAATCATAGATTGGCATCATCCCTCCAAATCATTCATTCCTACATAGCTTTGATAGCAAGTTCTGCCGCATTTACCAACTGATAGACTATCGGCGATGCTGTCAAGGCAGGGTGCGTGCCCATTTGAAACAGTGAGACGTCATAAGCAGTCATCTTACTCTGAATACAGGCGCTAATGATATTGGCTATCTCGCCGGTGCTCTTGCCTCCTGAGATTCCGCCACCAAGTAACTCCCCATTATTCCTGGAGAATAACAACTTCACTTTTGTTGAGACCGACCCCGGCATACCCCCCGGATGTGTATCCGGAGCAGTTGATTCACTCAGTACAACATCATAACCTTCTTGTCTAGCTGCTCTTTCTGTTAAACCAGCACAGGCAAAAGCTCGCTCACCGATTATGGTGGAGAAAACGCCAACCGCTCCTGGATTCTTATAGCGCGTATGAAAGAGATTAGCTCCAGCTATATGTGCCTCGGCACAGGCAATAGATGCGAGCATAAGGCGGCTTGGCTTACCACTAAAGAATGAGACCTTTTCTGCGCAGTCGCCGCAGGCAAAGACGTCTGAATCTGTAGTGGTGCGCATATATCGGTCCACCGCAATTGCCTTTCCTGGCCCTATTTCAAGCCCAGCTTTCTTGGCCAGTTCGTTGTTTGGCACAACTCCAACTCCGACAACGACCATATCGGCTTTTAACTCTTGTCCCCCTGATAACCTGACTCCGCTAACCTGATTATCACCGAGTATTGCTTCGACTTTGCTGTTCACAAGCAGTTCAATGCCTCTATCGCTGAGTACTTTCTCGGCCTCGATACAGAACTCTTCATCCAAAGCTAGCTGCAGACAATGGGGAAGCAGTTCCACGATAGTGACATTGCAATCGCGGCCTTTCTTGCACTCGTCAGCAAACTCCACACCGATAAAGCCTCCTCCTATTATCACAATATCCTTGGCATCATTGAGTACATCCAGCATATTGTTTAGATATGCTACATCCTTCCTTACAATGAAAACCTTTTCTTTTTCTATGCCAGGAATAGGCAAAACTAATGGAGAAGAACCAGTGGCCAGGACCAGTTTATCGTAGCTGACTGTGTCTCCATTACTCAGCGAAACTGCCTTCTTTTTCCTGTCTATTTCCACCGCTTCGCCCTTAACAAGCTCAATGCCGTTGTTCTGAATCAGGGTATCAGGAATCAGATTTCTTTCTGGGCTGCCTACAGTTCCGAAGACATATGGTATTCCACAGGGAATGAGCACTTGCTCTTCTTTACGAACTAGAATTACGCTCTTGTTCCCATATTTTCTACGGCAGCTAATCCCTGCTACTGGTCCAGCAGCACTTCCTCCAATGACTAGTACATCGGCCTTTTTCATTTTGTTTGTCTTCCCTCCTACATTAATTTTGGTCTTAGCCTTTTTTAGCTAAGTGCTCGGGCAGTAATCTGCCATAGATTCTCTAACCCACGACTGACTCTACCATCGCTATATTCTACCACAGGCAGTCGCTTAATAAGAGCCTCAGTAACCACATTATCAAAGGGTATTTTGGATATCACTTCTATTCCCTGGTTAAAGCAATAACTTTCGATCTCGCTACTGTTTTCCTGATTAATATCATATTTATTTATGCAAACCAAGGCAGGAACGCCGAAGTGATGGCAAACGCCAATGACACGCTCAAGGTCATGAATCCCTGAAAGCGTGGGCTCGGTCACCAGCAATGCCAGACTGGCACCCGATAGCGAGGAGATAACCGGGCAGCCTATGCCTGGAGGACCATCGGTGATGATGTAGTCTAAATTTTCTCTCTCGGCGATGAGCTTGGCGTTCTGCCGCACTAGCGCCACCAACTTTCCTGAGTTTTCTTGGGCAATACCCAACCTGGCATGGCATAAATAACCGTATTTTGTTCCCGAGATAAACGAATGCCCAGCCATGCTGTCCTTCATAGCGATGGCCTCAACAGGGCAAACCTGGTAGCAGAAGCTGCAGCCTTCACAAGAGAAGGGGTCGACTTCAAAATCCTTAATGGCTCCAAAGTGACATAGTTCCTGGCATAAGCCACATTCTGTACACTTCTCTTCGTCTATGAAAGCGACTTGCCCACTCCAGAATTCCTTTTCTTCTTTAACCACAGGTTGGAGAAGAATATGAAGGTCGGCGGCATCTACATCACAGTCGGCCAATACCTTACTTTGGGCTAAGGCTGCAAAGGACGCCACTATGGACGTCTTCCCTGTTCCTCCCTTGCCGCTAAGAACCACGATTTCTTTCATTTATTCCTGAGCTTCCTGCTGGCGTCGGGTATAGACCCGGTATATTTTTTCACCGCTCTCCTGCAAACATTGAGTGCACTGCTCAACTTTTTCAGGCTTGGCTTCCTCCAGGCGAATCTCAAAGCCAAGCTCTTCATACATACCCACTAGCCTTTTAAGGTGTGTTTCGCCATCTATGGCAACTTCTTGCCAGTCCATCATTTCGCTGCCCACCTAGCGGCAAGTATATCTTTGATGTCCTGGAAAAGTTTGAGAAACTCATCACGCCACTCAGGCATTCCTTCTACCAAGGGAGTTCCTTTAGAATAGAGCAGGGCGATTTTTCTATCTAAAGGGATTTTCAGCAAAATTGGTATCCCTTCTTGATGGCAATATCGCTCAACTTCTTCGTCTCCTACACCAACACGATTGATTACCACC
>JAUWFX010000081.1 GCA_030606765.1 Dehalococcoidia bacterium | reverse complement strand
ACTGGCAATGGAAATAAATAGGACAAAAAGGATAACCAATGCCCTAGAATATATAGTAATCCCAGGACTACAGGTGACGATAAAGTACTTAAATATGAAGTTTGAGGAACGAGATAGAGAAGAGAAAGCACGGCTGAAACGTGTGAAAGTCCTGGTTGCTCGAGAATAAACAAATGCCTAAGCCATTACAAGATGAAGCAAACCAATCTCCCTATGAAAAGATGCTTCAGGATTGCTTAAGAGGCGAACTCAGGGTAGTAAATACTGGGTTACCACAGAGTCAAGAACGGCAGAGCAAAGAAAATAAACTCTTCTATTTATTAAACGAGAAATATCCTCACGTGGTATGTAACGATGGCAGCACCCACTTCTTTAAAAAGAGTGAACTTGAGTATCTGGCAAGCATGCTAGATACTGATGAACAAGAAACATTGCCATTGCCCATGCTTATAGAGCTAGGAGCCAATCAAGCTGAGACAGCCATAATATGCGAAGGGAAAGTAGAGGAGAAAGTCATATCAAAAGCGCTCAATATGCCGGTCACATGCGAGGAAAGAAGGATTAGGATATATAAACCCCAACTAGCCTTGCTACGGAGGAAGTTCAAAACAACAACCGTATATGTATTCTCTCCCAAAATCGTTGCCTAAACTGCCCGACCACCATACAATTTTCTTATTTTTGTGCCGCCGAATTACAGTCGATTGCAAAAATAGTTGCACAAAGGTCATTGCCAGGAGCTTCGACCAATCCCGATTTATCGGGACGAGGCAATCTTGGCGAGGCAGGGGATTGCCTGGCTTCGCTCACCATGACAGTTAGTATTGAGTGATTTATGTGGAAAACTACTATGAAGTATTGCCCTCTAGGGCAAAGGACGCGGGATTGACCCCTTTTCAAAAAATTGGTATTCTTATATTAAGTATATTTATATCGCTACAGCACGTAAGATTCAAATATGCGTGTGGCCAGCCCAATGAGGTCGATCCAGGGGAAAAGGTGATTTGGTATGGGCGAGAGATGGTGGTGAACGAGGATAGGCACGGGGGTTTATCAGTGCTCGGCTTCACCAAGAGCGGTGTTTGCTGCTGCGACTGTGCGTGGCTGAGGAAAGCCACGGATAATGGAGAGGTCAACGAGGGGGGAGGTAAACCGAAGTGAAAAGAGGCCTGCCGCACCAGGTCTCTTCCTTGATTTTGGCGAAGGAAGGCACGACTGTATTGCTTGAAGAATTTGCGGCTTAGGGGAGATGAACATGAGGGAGAAGCGGAAAAGCTATTTGCCCCCTTCAATAATTTTGCAGTGTCTTAACCAGTCCTTAACAAAAGCGGTGCTATAATTGATATAAAGAATAATACTGTACGAGACCAATAACAGGCTAGTAGTCAAATGAGTGTGTCAGAAGGTTATGGAGAAAGATGAGCGGTGGTGGCTAGCCAATCTGAGCAATTATCCTCGCCCATGGAGAGTATCCTGCACTGGGGAAAGGGTCGGTCGTGGGCGATGAGCAATACCCCAAATCTTTCTGGGGTGGAGCAAAAGAATGAACAAAAGAGCCTTTACTTAAAAATGTAATTGCCTGATTCGTTGGGCAAACAGAAAGGAGGAGAAATATGAAGACAATACTTAGTTTGAGGAGACACCATTACCTGAAAACGGTCGGCATTTTCTTGATTGCGGTAGTCTTAATTGCCGGAGTAGTAAGCTGTAATGGTGCAGCGACGTACGAGCTGACAATGGCAGCAGACCCTGCTGCAGGTGGAACGGCAACTGACGAGACGAATGCGTCGCCTTACGCCGAAGGCACTGTAGTCGACATAAAAGCAGTAGCCGACCCGTGCTATCGGTTTGTTGACTGGACGGCGCCGGCGGGCGCAATCGGTAATACTACCGCAGCAGAGACTACCTTCACCATGCCGGCTCGAGATGTAACCGTCACCGCCAATTTTGAGCCCACGCCACCCGACCACTTCAAGTTCTACGAGGTGGACTATGAGACAGCGCCGGGCGTAGGGAAAGATGTGCAGCTGGTGGACCAGTTCGGGGCTATCAACGCAACGGTGGGGGATGCCATATCCTTCGGCAACCCTGTCGAGAAGGTGCACGGCGATGTGCCGACGCCGATTGCGGACATGAACCGCCACTACACGTTGTATGAACTATTATATGAAGGAGAGCCTCAGTCGTGGCAAGTGACGGTCAATAACCAGTTTCAGGACGATGTAGAGCTGACAGTATGGGGTCCGGTCGCGTTAGCTGTGCCGACCGAGAAACTTGAAGCAGACCTCGAAGCGCCGGTGTGTCTCGACCATTTCCTGGTCTACGAGGTCACTTATGAAGAGTTTCCTGAGGTGGGCGTGCAGCTGAAGGACCAGTTCATCGAAGAGGATGTTACGGTTTGGGGGCCCGCATACTTCGCCAACCCTGTCCAGAAAACAATAGTTGACAGCGGTGAGGTAACGGAGATCCAGAACCCGGATGAGCATCTGGTATTCTACTCGATAGAGGACATAGGGTTCGACGAGTCTATCAATAAGACAATACAGATTGTCAATCAGTTCGGTGAGCAGAGCCTGTACCTGACCTACCGGGAGACGCTCGCAGTGCCTACTCAGAAGATAGCTTGGGAGCAGCCGCTCGACCACTTCAAGTCCTACTGGGCCTTATGGGGGGAGGAACCGCCAATGTACGAGGTGCCTGTGCAGCTGGAGGACCAGTTCGTCACTATCGACGCAATGGTGTTGGACCCCTACCTCTTTGCCAACCCTGTAAACAAAGAGGTCAGCGAAGTTGAGTGGACGCCGATCTCTGACCCGAGAAACCACCTCACGTTCTACAATATAGGATACGTAGGAGATCCTCAGGTGTGGGAAGTGACGGTCAACAACCAGTTTGGGAACGACCAGGTGCTGTACATAACCGGTCCGCTCTGGCTGGCTGTGCCAACCCAGAAAGCGGGCCACGACCCGCCTGTGGGTCTCGACCACTTCTTGGTCTACGACGTCATTGACTACGGCCAGTACCCGGAGATGGTGGTGTATCTCTGGGACCAGTTCACCGAGCAATATGCCAATGTGTATTATCCCGAGTTCTTCGCCATCCCCGCCCAGAAAATACACGGGGATGTGTTAACGCCGATCAAGGACGATGGGCATCTGGTATTCTACGGGATAACCGGCGGGGAGTTCTACACGGATGATCTACCGGTTGTCAATCAGTTCGGTGAGCAGTTCCTTAATGTGTACCAGGGTGAGGGGGATTTCCTCGGTGTGCCATCCGATAAGATAGGCTGGGATGGACCCTGGCCCTTATGAACTCTGATTAGTCAGCGGGAGACCAATAAGCGCCATGACAGTGTCGCTCACTGAGTAAGCGACAGGGGGTGGGGGGTTCCCCCACCCCCTTCTTACCGAGCAGGCTGTTTAATTTTGATTTCCCGTTCAATTTCGGGTATTTTGTCCCGACAAGTCGAGATTTCACCCACGAATATTGCTGCACGACCCTTCAGGGTCGTGCAGCACGAGGCTAAAGCCTCGTGCTGCATTTCTAAACAGCCTTACCAACGGTAATATGTGAGTTTTTTGACCTAGTTCAGCTGGATTAGTGACACGCAAGTTGTGAAAGGACCCTGTAATGGTTGCGCTATGAACATTTATAGCGAAATTCCGCGATATGGGCCTGGCAAGTATCCCGGTGCCATCAAAGAAGGCCAGGCAAAGACTTAAATGGTTCGATTACTACAAATCGCATAAGCAAAGCGCCCGCCTCACCTGCCGTTATTTTGGCATCTCCCCTCAAACGTTCTAATGCTGGAAGCGAAAGGTGGATATCCAGCCTTTGCCTTGAATCCCGATGAAATCGGGATTCAAGCAGTTTAGTGCCCGGGACGTTATCTCAAGGTGGGATGTCCTGTCAACCTCACCAATCTTTGGGCTACCTCACCCTCAGGAGTGCCTTGATTGCTACTCGCAAAATAAAAAAAGGAGGTGATGTGTCACTAAGGTACTGAACGAGGACAAGCTATTGACAAACATCGGCACTTAAGAGATAATCACTTTATTAAATGGTTAAAATCAGATTACGCCGTATGGGAAGGAGAAACAGACCATTCTACCGAGTGGTAGTAGCCGATAGTCGCTCTCCTCGGGATGGTAAATTCATCGAGATTATCGGGCATTACAATCCTTTGACCGACCCCGCAACTGTCAGCATCGATGGAGAAAAAGCTTTAAAGTGGCTTAGCTATGGAGCTCAGCCTACAGATACGGTACGCAGCTTGCTCGGCAAACTAGGCATCATGGATAAAGTTAAGCCGACCTCAGGCCAAAAACTAACTGCTAAGGAGGCGAAATGAAAGACCTGCTGGAATACATTATTAAAGCCATTGTGGCAGAACCTGATGCGGTAAAGATCACCGAGGAAAATAGTGATGAAGGCTTGCTATTTAAATTAGAGGTCGCTGACGATGACAAGGGAAGGGTTATCGGCAGGCAAGGTCGTGTAGCTCAAGCATTACGAACACTACTTCGAGTAAAAGCAGCTAAAGAGGATACCCGAGTCAGACTGGAAATAGTGTAATTAGGATTGGCAACAGCCAATTTCCCGGGTTCGTTAATTCCAAATTATGCGCACGGCATTGGTCACGCTTTTCGGGTAGACTGGTAATTCCTCGCGAAAGGGATTTTTAATCCCTGAGAGCAGTTTCTGCCATCAGCCAATGTAATCTTTATAAGTCACAGCAGGGTTGTGATGCCATTTTTTGGCCCCTGGCCCTGGTGGTAGAACCTCTTTCCTTTTAAATTTTTTTGCTCCGGGGTTCATACCACAACAAACTTTTGACAATTTTTTCAATACAATCTAAAATAAGGCGCAAAACCGAGCAGCATTGTCATAATATTTTCAAACTCAAAGGAGGTATATATGGATCTTGCGCTTACAGACGAACAAAAAGTTCGCAAACAGGAATTTAATGACGTATGCAAAGAACTGGAAAAAAAGAAACCGCCAAGCTTTCTGGGATTTGAGACCATCTATGAATATGACGAATGTTGGGAATACAACCTGTATTGCGCCAAAGAATTTGCTAAGAGGGGATGGCTTGCGCTTGGCTGGCCACCCGAATATGGCGGCAAAGGCGACATGATGGACCGCGTCCTCTTTGCTGAAGCCAGAGGATACTATGACATTCCCGGAGTAGATATTTTTGGAGTGCAAATGCTTGCCCCAACCTTGTTGCAGGCCGCCAGCGAAGAAATAAGGAGAGAATTCCTGCCACCTATTGCCCGGGGAGAGGTTATGTGGTGTGAGCTGTGGAGCGAGCCCAATGCCGGCTCAGACCTAGCTTCTCTGAGCGCAACAGCAATAAAAAAGGGCGACGAGTACATTATAAATGGTCAGAAAACCTGGAACACAGGCGCTCACAAAGGTGATTGGGGCTTTGGCGTATTCAAGACAGACCCGGCTGCTCGAAAACATCACAATATAACCTTTATTCTATTTGATATGAAGACGCCAGGGATCACAATAAGGCCAATTCCTTACCTGGATGGCCATGCTCCTTATTGTGAGGTTTATTTGGACGATGTTCACGTGCCAGTCAAAAATATTGTCGGCCAGGAACATGAGGGCTGGGCTGTCGTAAATCTTCTGGCTGGTTTCGAGAGATCTGGTATAGACATAATCATGACCATGATCCGTGGGCTAGAAGATCTGGTGAAATTCTGCAATGAAACCAAACGACACGGTCAGCCACTGGCCAGGGACCCGCTCATCCGTAATCGACTGGCCCAGGTAGCCTGCGAATTAGAGGCAGCCCGCACCCTGGCATACCGTGTCGCTGATTTACAGAACAGAAACGAAATGTCCCTGATGGATGCCTCAGCAGGTAAAATTTTCTTCAGTGAACTGGGCGAGCGTTTTGCTTTTCTGGCTACGGACATTTTGGGCCCCTATGGCCAGGTCAAGACTTCTCGATGGGCTCCTTTAGATGGGTTATGGGAGAGGATGTTCCACGACCATTTCGTAACCAGCGTATCCATGGGAACAAACGAGATACAAAGGAATATCATCGCCTGGTACGGCCTCGGCTTGCCAAGGATGAGATAAACCAAGCTTCGATAAGGAGGAATCATGGATCTTAGATTTACTGAAACACAAGAAATATTGAAGAAAATGGCACGAGATTTTCTTACCACAGAATGTCCCAAGACTCTAGTAAGAAAACTCGAACAAAGTGAGGAAGGGTACTCCCCCGAACTCTGGAAGAAGATGGCTGAACTGGGCTGGATGGGCCTAATCATACCTGAAGAATACGGCGGTATGGGTTATACCTTCCAGGACCTTATTGTCCTCCTGGAGGAGATAGGCAGAAATGTGCTTCCTGGACCATTCATAGCTACTATAACTAGCACCTTCCCCATACTTGAGGCGGGAACTGAAGAGCAAAAGAAGGAATTGCTTCCCAGGATAGCTCAAGGTGAACTAATTCTTACCACGGCTCTCCTCGAAGATGAAGGCGTCTTCGATGCTTCTGGAATCACCATTAAGGCAACACCAAAGGGAGACGACTTCGTAATAAATGGTACAAAGCTCTTCGTGGAAATGGCCCATATTGCCAACCACATGATCTGTGTCACAAGGACAAAAGATGGCACTGCGCCCGAGAAGGGAATCACCCTCTTTATTGTCGACTCCACGACTCCTGGAATAAGTTGCGAGGTAATACCTACCACCGCCGCAGATAAGCTATGCGAAGTGCGTTTTAATAACGTCACTGTGCCCAGGAAAAATATACTTGGCAAGATAGACGAGGGATGGCCCATCGTGGAAATGATGTTGCGCAAAGGTGCCATCGCAAAGTGTGCCGAATCCCTAGGTGCTATAGATACTTGTGTGGAAATGACCGTGGCGTATTCCAAAGAAAGGGTTCAATATGAAAGGCCCATAGGCGCTTTCCAGGCACTTCAACATATAATAGCTGACATGTGGACAGCGATGGAAACCAGCCGTTATCTGATTTATGAGACAGCCTGGATGGAGTCGGAGGGACTTCCCTGCGCCAAAGAAGCCTCCATGGCAAAGGCATATGTCAACGAAGTCTATAAGGATGTTAGCAAGTGGGCAGTGAGACTACACGGGGCAATCGCTACCAGTGCTGACCACGACATACCCTTTTATTACCGTAGAAGCTTGGCCGCACATATTGCTTTTGGCAACACTGACTTCCACAGGGAGATAGTGGCCCAGAAAATTGGACTGGTCTGAAATCACGTCTTACAATAAGTAGCTTATTAGCCCTCGTCTTTGGGGAACTGGGTTTTGCTAGTCCGCGTTTGACATTTGTCTGGCGACTCATGAAATTTGAGGTTCGGATACTCTATCCGACAAAATGGGCGATTGGCGGTGGTGACAGAGTCTAGGAGTTGCGATACTGGACCTTATACCTGTACAAATTGGATAAAGCCTTGATTGAGGCACCGAGCGCGGGATATACAGGGAATTGCTCGCCTTCAAAAGCCTTTTTCGCCAGCAAGTGATACCTTCTATCCACTTCATCTTCCGAATAGGCATCGAGTGAAACGCAAATCATTATGGTCTTGCCCATTTCATCTCGAGCATATCTACACCCCTGAACCATAATCTTAACAAGTTCCTTCAGGAAGTTTTCAGTTGCTGCTCCCAACACATGCCGCAGGTAACGCACTTCGTCAAAGTGCAACACTATTGAATGAATATTCTTATCATGAGACAAGGTCTTGATAGCATCTGCAAGTGTTCCTGTTGTGCCGGACATGTTATAAAATATTGGCCAAGCATCCAGGGGATTATTTATGCTTGTTCCCGCTAGTGGAACCATTTTGCGTAACTCAGCTATCGTTTCCTTCGTGAATTGAGGGACTTCCAGTCCTGCTTTTACACATAAATCGGTTTCAAGCACGCTAAAACCACCGGAGTTGGTAATAATAGCGGTCCCTTTCCCCGAAGGGAGTGGCACACAAGACAATGCCAAAGTGGTATCCAGTAGTTCGTCGAAGTCCTCCACTTGGAT
>JAUWFX010000053.1 GCA_030606765.1 Dehalococcoidia bacterium | reverse complement strand
ATCTTTGTCGCCGGGCTCTTTTTCAACATTCGTAGAGCCCGGGGCTTCCATGCCGGCATTGTACTTCTTGCTCTCTGTGGCTTCGTCCTGATGTTGATTGCCACTTTTCATATGGACCACTCTGGAGCTACGACCATCGATGGAACAATCCACACAATAGCATCTTATGGACTTGGCTTGTTATTTCCTATCGCTATTCTATCGCTCGCACCCAGCTTCAAGAGCACCCCGAATTGGAAAGGCATTTTTATCTATACTCTGATTGCCGGTGTTCTAGCCCTGGCTCTGATATTAGGGGCATTGCTTGCCGAGCAGCGAGGCTGGTTTGGTCTGTATGAGCGAATTATAATAGGCAACGCGCTAGTCTGGGTGGAAGTAGTGGCAATCCATTTTCTACGCCTGCTACTGAGACAGGAGCCAAAGCCTCAATCCTGACAAATTAATAACGGCAAAGCCCTCTGAAGCTGCAATACCAAGCCTTGTCTCATAAAAAGTAACAATTAGGCGTGTTGTTTTGTTGCACATTTGAGAAGTAATGAAGAACACTTACAACCATCTGCATTGATAATGGTTTAATGGGCCTTTATAATTCAATGTTAGTAATTTTTGAGTAATGGAATAGGAGTAAACAATGACTTGTGTGAAAGATGTGTTGGACAAACTCCAAAGCAAGGCTCAGCCGGAGCAGTTAAAAGGGATGGCTAAATACGGGATGACAGTGGAGCAGAGATTGGGCGTCTCGGTTCCTGATATGAGAAAACTGGCTAAAGAAATAGGGAAAGACCACAAGCTGGCACTGGACTTATGGAGGACTGGAATAGCCGAAGCAAGGATCATGGCTGCGATGGTTGGTGACCCTGATAAGCTAACTGAAGAGCAGATGGAAGAGTGGGTGAAAGGCATTAATTCATGGGATGTCTGCGACCAGGTGTGCACGAATCTCTTTGAAAAGAACCACTTAGCCTGGAAGAAAATTGTCGATTGGTCGGAACGGGAAGAAGAGTTTGTCAAAAGGACTGCCTTTTCGCTGATAGCTTGTCTGGCATGGCATGATAAGAAGGCGAGCAATGAGAAATTCGTCGAATTGCTTACGGTGATAATACAAGGAGCTACTGACGAGCGTAACTTCGTCAAGAAAGCAGTGAACTGGGCTCTCAGAAACATCGGGAAAAGGAACCTTAGTTTGAACAAAGCCGCAATAAATACTGCAAGGGAAATCCAGCGGCTTGATTCAAAGGCTGCTCGCTGGATTGCTTCTGATGCCATCAGGGAACTTGAGAGTGACGCTATCCAAAGTAGGCTTAAGAGATGAGCATTAGCTCAGATTATTCAGCTCAGGCAACAGAAGCTTGGATATTGATCCGCTGCACCAAAAGATGAATTATTATTTCTTATATTCTATAGTATAGCTTGAACATAGTACAAAAGAACTATTGACTGTTCCTCAGATAGCCGTATAATAGTTTCCATGGAACTACTTATGTGTGGAAGGCAAAGTGCAAGAGACTACTATGAAGTCTTGGGCATTGCGACAAATGCCAGCGTAGAGGAGATAAGAAGGGCGTATCACAGGATGGCTTTTCAATGCCACCCAGATAGGCATCAGGAAACCGATGAAGCCCACAAGAAAATGCTAGAGATAAACGAGGCTTATGTTATCCTGTCTGACCCGATTAAACGAAGGGAATATGATCTTCCCCGAGGGTATGGTAGCAGAGTTCCGAAGTTCAACAAAGGCAGCCAAGTGAAAATCAGTAGCAATTCTCCTTCATTGTATAGAGGCCACACCGGGTTTGTAGATAAAGAACCTATTAAGGATACCTTTCGCTTCTGGTATATGGTGAGAATCGAGTCCAATGGCTTGACGGCAGTCAGGCGCTTCGCTGAAGAAGAACTTAAGAAATTGCATGATTAGTAGCTAGACTGACCAGTCAATGTTTGGTTCGTTGGTCACCGCCAGCATGTGCCGGGATGTGGTGTGAATGCATTCAGGTGTTGTGAGGGCCCGCTTTTAGAGACTGAAATTAGCCAACTGGTGGTACGCAGATCTCCAGGTTTACCCTCTTAAGACCGGTAAATTCCTCTTTCATTGTCTTGATTACGGTAGCAATATCATTTGTGTAAGGAAGGGATGTGTCGAGGAAAAGGCCGATTTTCATGAAGATTCTAAGTTTAACGAGCACAGAACCTTATTTGAGATCCTTTACATAACTGTACACTATTGTCACGAATCTCTTCTACCATAATAGTTCAAAGTTCTGGTCATTACCGGCAGCTAATGACATCTGCTGTGCCAAAGTTGGCAGAACGTTTTTTCTTTTTATGATTCGGTACCAGTCTCCGTAGTAGTAGATTCCCTGGAAGATAATGGCGGAGAGAATGCCGTAAGAGATTTCCGGTGCCAGAATGTAGAAGCTCTTTACCGCGAATACTCCGCCAATAATCAGGGCAAGAAACCAGTGGTGCAGGTGGAGCTGATAATTCCGCCAGGGGATGATTATTGACCTGACAATTCCCTGTTTATCGTCTGTCCGTCCGCTGAGGCACTTGGTGACGACGAAAGTGATAATCCAGCTCTTGTAGCAGAGTACACCAAAGAAGCAAAAGCCGGCAATCAGGCTGATGAGGACTATCTTCTTCCTCATTCCATCTCCTATGATAATCCTAAATAGCCCAAAAGTCCATTTGGTATTACCAACTTCTATATGGGGCATTGGGGAAGCTCGGTAGCCTTTACAATGGATGTTTACAGCCATATAATTGAAGGGATGCAAAGGGATGCCATGAGGTTACCGGGTGGTGTGTTGTCACTATGGGAACGGCGCTAGAAGAAAAGCGCCATTTTGGAGCTAAAAGGTAGACATAAGCTTGAGTAATAACTAAAATTTAGCTTTAATGCCAGCGTAGCTCAGGGGTAGAGCAGCGGTTTCGTAACAGCCAGTCCTCAATCGTGCGAAGCCGACAAACGCTCTCAAACGCCTGTGGTTAGGTGTGGTCAGCCGTCATCTGGTGTGGTCGCACACGAACGTCACTAGAACGACAAAATCGAGAGGGGAAGCATCGAACCTCCTCTCTCTTTCTATCTCAGATTCGTAGACGCTGCGTCAGGCTATGCGTGCGCCTATAGCTCAGCGCACTAACCTTGACCGCGTCGGGCTTGATGTTGAGCACATCATGAGACTAGGCAGATGGGAGTCTATTCAGATGGTGCAAAGGTATACTCGGCCAGTTCGCTTTGAGGACTCCTTGAAGCTGTATCCACCTATCGTGATTTGATATTAAACAAACCGAGCATTGATTCTAGTGTAAAAAGAGCGTTTCTGAGTCAAAAAAGCGAACTTCGGCTTTGGTGAATTTATTCTCGTAGGCTTGTTCTATTGTCTTCAGCTTATCTATCGTTTTTTCACCTATATGTAAGGATATTGCCAAAGCATTAGCTGATTTATCAAGAACATCTATAATATGAGTGTCTTGTTGAGACAAGGAACAACCGAAAATAACAAATTTATGTTTCTCTGGTTTAGCAAAATCTCTATGGGCGAATTTTAGATAGCTGCTTGAATTTATTTGTTCCAATTTCTTATCGCTGCTGCCTTCACAAACAAAGACAGGCATGTTTCCTTCTTTTATAGTATCCCCAATAAGCTCGATTAGTTCAATTTCTCTGTCCTTGCGTATTAGCTTCATTTCATCAATCTGTTCTCCAAAGCCAAAAATAAAAAGTGCGCCATGCAAATAGTAGACAGCTCTATACCGCGTGCTATCAATGTAGTATTTGCAGCGTCTAAATCTCCCTTCTTCATATTGATCACCGTAAAAAAAATCGCTATACTGCCACAGTTTTTTATATTCTGGTGAATTCAGATGTTGCTGATTCTTCTCAAATTGGTCTTTTAGAATCATTATAATGTGGTATATAAATAAGTCATAGTTCAAGGTGTAGATATCACTAAAGAACCTTATTTTATTTGCCATAGTTTCAAGCCTATCCCAGAATATAGCCTCTGACTTTGGATGTATGTCTCCAATCGTTGTTATGAGCCCATCCTGCAATATTTTTGCAGCCTCTTCTATTCTGGGTTCTTGCTTGCCAAATAGCTCATTAACATATATAGCATAAGTGAGTTTCTCCATTATGTTTTCAAAATTGGTTGTGTCAAACCTTCTGAAGATATTGGCGTACTCAGACGGGCATTTTGATAGAAACTCTGTAAACAACGATTCATAGTTGAAAGTATCTGCAAGACTACGAGAGAATCCATTGCCCAAGAGTATGTTTGATTTCTTAAAGTCGTTCTCTAAGTCAGCCCACGAATATATTCCTAATTCTCTTAATTGGTCTTGGGAAATCATTTAGCTGCCTCTTCTCTCTAGATTCGCCTGGGTATGACCTCCTACAATTATACACCCACCCAAACCTAAACAGAATACCTGAATGTATCTATCGGAGGGTGTATTAGGGCTTCTTATCCCTTGCGGTCAAAGCTAATACCATTAAGACAATACTCGCCACAATACACAGACTAGAGATAATCAAAATGACAAGAGGTAGCCGCCAGTTCCCAGGTATATCTAACCAAAGAGAGGAGAGTGGCGCCACGGCCACTCTCCTTCGTGGTGCGAAGCCAAAGGTCATCGCAGAAGCTCTGGGCCATGCGAGTGTTGCCTTTACTATGGATACCTATTCCCATATAATAAGTGGGGTGCAGGAGGACATGATGGCGTTACTTGACGAGGTACTGCCGTCAGGCGTGCCCAGAACGTCAAAGGAACGTCAAGACGAGGAAGTCCACGATTACAGTGCCAGCGTAGCTCAGGGGTAGAGCAGCGGTTTCGTAAACCGCCGGTCGTCGGTTCGAATCCGACCGCTGGCTGAGGGTGATATGAGTAAATTGGTAGATAAATTGCAGAGTCTTTCTAAATCTTCAACCACGCCCATAGGTTTTCATCCGTCTACCTCTGAATCAAAAAGCCCAGCAATGTTGCTTATTGCGGGACTGTCAGGGACACAGGTCAAGGAAGCCAAAATCGTGACTGATGTCAATACTGATGCCGGGTTGATATTGGACGAGAATCCAAGCGCCAGGGTTGTTAGGCAAATGGCCGAAGCTGTGGGCGATATCCCTCTGGGGGTATCTGTGAAGGGTATGAGCGAAGAGGAAATAAATGAACTTGCAAGCTTGGGGTGTGACTTTGTGGTTTTTGACATTAGGATACCTGCCGCAGTATTGCACAAAGAAGAGGTAGGCAAATTTTTGATGATCGAGCCTTCATTAGACCAGGGTTTTGTTAGGGCCATTAATAGCCTTGAAGTAGATGGTGTGTTCATCAGTAATAGAGGCGGAGACTCTTTTGTTGCTGTGGAGCATCTGCTTGTTTGTCGAAGGTTCGTCGAGCTCTTAGAGAAGCCGGTTATTATGGCCTTGCCTTCCTTGGTCACAAAGGCTGAGCTAACCAGTTTATGGCAAGGTGGGGTAGATGGCGTAGTTGCTCCCCCAATGCAGTCGGTTGAGACATTGGCAGAGCTAAAGAAAATGATTGGCGATCTGCCTAGAGGAGCCAGAGGTCGCCGAGCCAAAGCAGGTGTGATACTCCCTCAGTATGGTGGGGTTGCGGCTGGGGAGGAGGATGAGGAACAAGAGGAAATTTAGC
The DNA here is from genome assembly GCA_030606765.1 of Dehalococcoidia bacterium. The sequence goes on along the minus strand of JAUWFX010000053.1, from coordinate 5,008 downwards.
CTGGATCTGGCTTTGTCCAAAGTAAGTCATGGAGACAAGCCTCGGCCTGTTCTTATTATCAGCAGCGGGGATTTCCCTTACTGGCGTTATGCTGCCCGGACCAATGACTACGGCTACCATAGTCAAGGGTTACAGTGACAAGCACGCTGGTGTCCGGATTGCAGCAGGGCATGCTGTTATCGAGATACCGCTCATAGCTATAATTTATTTTGGATTCGGGCATTTCATCAGCTCTCCCCAGGTGGAAAAGGGTATATATCTTGCCGGTGGCTTGATGCTGCTTTACCTGGGTTTCCGGATGTTTCGAGCTACTGGTGAAGCGCCTGGTGCAGTAGGCGGTCTACCGGCTAGCTCTTTACTGACAGGCATTGTAATTACGGGAACTAACCCAGCTTTTTATATATGGTGGGCGACTGTGGGTGCAGCCCTGGTAACCGGTGCTGCCAAGTTCGGGATTGCCGGTGTTATTTTGTTTACTATAGTGCATTTGCCTTGTGATTTTGCCTGGAGTGAATTTCTCTCAGTGAGTACATTCAAGTCAAGGCGGTGGTGGACACAGAAGGTACGAAGGATTGTGTTTGGCGTTTGTGCTTTGGCTCTAGCTGGCTTTGGTGTCTGGTTTTGCCTTTCTGCGTTTCTATAAACTCAAGGGACATTCTGGATTGCCTGGAAGTATTTCCCTTCAGTCTTTATAGATGGTGCAATAATCATTTTGACTTTATGCATTTCTTTGATGGTTCGAGCGCTGCATACTCCCATGCCAGTGCGTAGAGCGCCAATTAAGTTTTGAGTGCCGTCGGTGACGGAAGTAGGACCGAAGAGAATTTGCTCTAATGAGGCGGTAGTGCCAACTCTAACACGTGTCCCTCTAGGCAATGCTGGATGAGAATGAGACATGCCCCAGTGATAGCCTTTTCCTGGCGCTTCTGTCGCTTGAGCTAAAGGCGAGCCAATCATTACAGCGTCAGCACCGGCGGCAAATGCTTTACATAAATCGCCACCAGTGCGAATACCTCCATCTGTTATCACTACTACGTATTTACCACTTTCTTTGAGATATGCTTCTCTAGCAGCGGCACAATTCAGAGTAGCAGTTATCTGGGGAACTCCAACGCCGATGACTTCCCTGGTGGTACAGGCAGCCCCAGGCCCCACTCCAACTAGGATGCCATCGACCCCTGTTCGCATGAGCTCCAATGCCGCACTATAGCTGCAACAATTGCCCACTATTATAGGCAAGGATATTTGCTGGCATAGCTCAGGCAGGATAAGTCCTCGGTAGCTTTTTGAGATATGCCTGGCTGTGGTGACGGTAGATTGCACCACGAGTATATCCATCCCGGCATCCTTAGCTATGGGAGTTAACCGTTTGGTGTTGGCTGGAGTTATAGATACAGCACAGATAGCCCCAGCCTGTTTTATTGCTTCAATGCGTTGACTGATGAGCTTTTCCTTGATAGGCTCAGAGTAAATTTTTTGAAGGAGGGAAGTAACCCCTTTTTCAGGAGTTTCAGCAATTTTGTTTAAGATCTCATCAGGGTTTTTGTACCTTGTCTGTATACCTTCTAGATTAAGGACAGCTAGACCGCCAAGCTTGTTAAATTTAATAGCAAAAGCAGGATCAACAATAGCATCCATGGCTGAGGCTAGAATGGGGATGGACAATGTGTAATTTTTTACGGTAAAGTCTATATTGGTTTGGTCAGGATTAAGGGTTACATCTCCGGGGACAAGTGCAACTTCGTCAAATCCATAGGCGCGTTCCATCTCTTTGAATTTAAGGCGAGGCATTTTTCTTTACTTGATAAAAGTTGCCACAAACTATACAAGCATGGCGGTCTAAAGTCAAGGAAACTTGTAGATAAAATTATAGGTATTAAGTATAATTGTAGGTCATGCCTGTTCTCTATGTCATTGCCACTCCTATTGGCAATCTGGAAGATATTTCCGTGCGTGCCTTACGCCTTTTGCAGGAGGTGAAACTTATTGCTGCTGAGGATACACGCACTACACGCCACTTGCTTAATGCCAATAATATAAAAACTCCATTGACTAGTTATCATGAGCATAGTAAAAGAGCTAAACTTGATTATTTATTGAATTATCTCGAGAAAGAAGACCTAGCTCTAGTTTCGGAAGCTGGCATGCCAGGGCTAAGTGATCCTGGTTACGAGCTTATTGTTGCTGCCATTGAGCACGGGATTTCTGTGGTACCGATTCCTGGTGCTTCAGCGGTGATTACCGCTTTAGTGGTTTCCGGGTTGCCGACTGACCAATTCATTTACCTCGGGTTTTTGCCCCGCCGTAAAGGGCAAAGGCAGCGTCTTCTCAGCTCAATAGTCGATGAACCAAGAACTATAGTGGCTTTCGAGACACCCCATCGCCTTAGGGAGGCAATGAGTGATATTGAAGAAATTCTAGGAAATAGAAGACTGTCTGTATGCCGTGAGCTTACCAAAGTTCACGAAGAGATTTTCCGGGGCAGAGTGAGCCAGGCTAGGGAGCATTTCGTCGAACCAAGAGGAGAGTTTACTCTAGTTATTGAAGGTAAGACTCGAGCCTGGTTGAAATTTCAGGAAAGGAGCTAAAATGCGCCGTGGTTGTATTGCTACAGGAAAGGTGGAATGTGATGGTTGTCATCGTCCTATTAAATATGGAGAACGCTATCTTTCAATCAACGGGGAAGCGGAAGGAGATGAAAAACAACGTCTTTGTATTGATTGCTGCCTGAGCCGTGGTTATATCTCATATGGAACGGAGAAAGGAAAGCAAATAATCACCTTTCTCCCCAAGGAATAAACGTTGGCAATCGTCATTTGAGAGCCTCGGCTCATGGCAATGACACGAGGCAATTGATGATTTGCAATAGGCTGACTTTTGGGGAAAGAATTTGAGCGAGCGTATTTTTATCGGTGTTGCCTGGCCTTATGCCAATGGTCCTCTACATTTAGGACATATCGCTGGTGCTTATCTGCCAGCCGATATTTTTGCCCGTTATCATCGCCTTAAGGGCAATAAGGTGCTGATGGTTTCCGGTAGCGATCAGCACGGAGCGCCGATTACAATTCGTGCTGAACAAGAATCTACCACGCCACAAAACGTAGTAGATAAATATCAGCGGCAATTTGTTGATTGCTGGAAAAAATTAGGCATCTCTTTCGACTTATTTACAACTACTGGCACTCCCAATCACACTCAGGTTACTCATGATATATTCCTCACTTTGCTCAATAGGGGCTATATTTACAAAGATAAGATGCTTCAAGCTTATTGCCCTAAGTGCCAGAGGTACCTTCCCGACCGCTATCTGGAAGGTACCTGTCCTTATTGTGGCTTTACTAAAGCAAGAGGTGATGAATGTGATGAGTGCGGTAAGCCTTTGAATCCATGGGAGCTTAAGGAACTTCGCTGTCACCTTTGTTCTACTCCGCCTCGCTTTGAGTCTTCTGAGCATTTCTTTTTGCGCCTTTCTTCTTTTCAGAACAAGTTGACTGACTGGATAAAAGAGCAGACTCGTTGGCGGCGTAATGTGCTTGGCACCACGTGGAAATTTCTGGATGAAGGATTAAAGGACAGAGCGGTTACTCGTGATTTGGATTGGGGAGTAATTGTGCCGCAATCAGGCTTTGAGCATAAACGTATTTATGTATGGTTTGAGGCAGTCATTGGTTATTTATCGGCAAGCAAGGAATGGGCAAAATTGCAGGGAGATGATACCGCCTGGCAAGCTTTCTGGCAAGACGATGCTAAGAGTTTTTATTTCATTGGCAAGGATAATATCTTTTTCCATACCCTTGTTTGGCCGGCGATGTTGATGGGTTATGATAGTCTGAATCTTCCTTATGATGTTCCAGCTAATGAATTCTTGACTATCGAAGGCAAGAAGCTTTCTACTAGCCGTGGTTGGGCAATCTGGCTGCATGATTACCTGGAACGGTATGAGCCAGATCCTTTGAGGTATGCTTTGGCAGTGAATATGCCTGATAGCGGGGACAGCGATTTTTCCTGGCGTGAATTCCTTCGTCGTAATAATAATGAGTTGGTAGCCACCTATGGTAATTTAGCTCATCGTATTCTCACCTTTGCTTATCGCAATTTCGATGGAACCGTGCCTGCAGCTGGTGAACTGGACAAACGCAGCCAAGGCTTGCTTCATGAGGCTGAAGTTACGTTAGACGGTGTGGATAAGTTGCTTTATCGCTGTGAGTTTAAAGGGGCGGTCAAGGAGGCTATGTCTCTAGCCCAGGAAGCTAATCGTTATCTTGACGAACAAGCTCCCTGGAAGACAATTAAAACGGAACGAGAGACTTCGGCTAAATCCGTCTATACAGTCCTCTCTGTGCTGGCAGCATTGAAAACTGTTTTCTATCCCTTCCTCCCCTTCAGCTCCGCAAGGCTTCATTCCTTCCTTGGATTTGATGGTAGTGTGAAGGAAGCAGGTTGGAAAATTCAGTTTTTACCCCCAGGGCAGAAACTTCGCCAACCCCAACCGCTATTTGTCAAGCTGGATGAAGATATTGTCGCCAAAGAAAGTAGCCGGCTTGGCTCCCTGAAAGAAAATCAAAAAAATTGAATCTTGACTTGACCTTTGCTTTTTGATTTAGCCGGGGGTTGCTTGTGGTGCTAAGCCTTCAAATATTTTGTCGAGCTCCGGTTCATCCAGAGTTTCATGAGCTATAAGCTCTTCAGCTAGCAGTTTTAGTTTTCCTTTATTCTTGGTCAGAATTTTCTTGGCGGTATCGTAGGCCCGCTGGATAATATTATGCACTTCTTCATCGATTTCTTGGGCTGTCTTATCGCTGTAATCCTTCTGTTCGCTGATCTCACGACCGAGAAAGACGAGTTCCTGCCTTTGACCAAAGGTCCGCGGGCCCAATTTCTCACTCATGCCATACTCGGTGACCATTTTTCTAGCTAGCTTAGTTGCTTGCTCTAAGTCGTTTTGGGCGCCGGTAGTCATTTCCCCGAAGTTAATTTCCTCGGCAACGCGTCCGCCCAAGCTCACTGC
>JAUWFX010000004.1 GCA_030606765.1 Dehalococcoidia bacterium | reverse complement strand
ATGGAGTCAGTTGTCTCCATCCAGTACCGTGGGAGACGGGCAACTCTGGGGACCTTCATAGACATCACCGAGCGCAAGAAAGCAGAGGAGGCGCTTCAAACAGAGAAAAATAAGCTGCAATCACTAATAGATGCCATAGAGAATGACATCAGTATACAAGATAGGGACTATAACATTATTTATCAGAATGAGCCGTCGAAAATAAGTTCTGGTGGTGACCACCTAGGGGAGAAGTGCTATTGGGTCTATGAAGGTAGAGAAAGTATCTGTAAAGACTGCCCGGTAGAAAAGGCATTTGAGGATGGTAAGCCCCACACCTCAGAGAGACAGCGGGTACTGCCCTCTGGGGAGCTCTCCTTCTGGGAGAATACCGCTAATCCCATTAGAGACGCCAGGGGAAGGGTTGCTTCCTGCCTCGAGATTGGCCGGGACATCACCGAGCGCAAGGAAATGGAGGAGGCGCTGCGCGAGAGCGAAAAGAAGCTCCGCCTTATATCTGAAAACTCAAGGGACATTATCTGCCTCCACGATCCGGACCATAGATATGTTTACATCAGTCTTGCCTGCAAAGAGATACTCGGTTATGAGCCAGATGAATTAGTCGGAACGAATCCCTGGGAGTTAGTACATCCCGAGGATATTGAAGCTCTCCAGAAAGAGGGTCAGGAAAAGGCCTTACAGGGGATGCCTGTCCTTCTGTCCTATCGAATCCGCAAAAAATCCGGCGAATACGTCTGGTTTGAATCGGTCAGCCAGTTGCTTAAAGATGGTGCCGGTAACGTGTTAGGTTTTGTCACGTCATCCCGCGACATCACCGGGCGAAAGCGGGCAGTGGAAGCGCTGAGGCAGTCTGAGGAGAAATACCGGACTATACTGGAGGAGATGGAAGATAGCTATTTCGAAGTTGACCTCGGTGGACACCTCACCTTTGTCAATAATTCGGTGTGCCGCGACCTGGGATACTCGAGGGAAGAGTTGATTGGAATGAGCTATAAAGACTTTACAATTGAGGATGATATCGAATCCATATTTCGAGTCTTTAATGAAGTGTACCGGACCGGTGTGCCGAACAAGGGCTTCCCCTGGAAAACCGTCCGCAAAGACGGGGTCTGCGGGTTTGCTGAAACATCAATCTCCCTTTTGCGAAATGACAAGGGCGAGATTATCGGGTTCCGTGGCGTTGGGCATGACATCACCGAGCGCAACCAGGCAGAAGAGGCGATAAAGCAGGCAGCCGAAGAATGGAGCAAGACCTTTGATTCCATCAGTGATTCTGTCTCTATTCATGACAGGGACTTCCGGATTCAGCGGGTAAACAAGGCATTTGTTGACATGTGTCACGTGAAGCCCCGTCAAGTCATCGGCAAGCTCTGCTACGAGGTAATGGCTGACATGCACGAAACTATACCAAACTGCCCTCACCAAGAAACGCTGCGGACCGGGAAGCCGGCCAAAACCGAGTTTTTTGTAGTCAAGAAGGGGGCTTATATTGAGATAAGCACGTCCCCCATCTTCAATAAGAAACGTGAGGTCGTCGGCACTGTACATATTACCAGAGACATCACCGAGCGCAAGAGGATGGAGGAAGCACTGCGGCAAAGCGAGGAAAATTATCGAGTTTTGTTCGATAGCACGGTCATCGGCACGATTGTTCTGGATGCTGAAACTATGAAAATAGCGATGGTTAATCAAGCCGCTGCGAAAATGTTTGGATTTAGTTCTGCAGAGGAAGCTCGGGGAGCAGACTGGCTTGACTTCGTTCGTCCGGAAGACAAAGAGAGAATTTCTAAGATTGCTGCGGAGAATTTGTTTGGGCAAGACTCGCGGCACACTTACGAACTGGGGGTGCTGAACAAGGATGGTCGAGAAATATGGATAAATGCGACGGGTGCGAGCATTATGCATGGGGGCAAATTGGCGGGTTTAATTTCTTTTACGGACATTACTGAGCAAAAGCGGCAAAGAGAACGGCTTATGATGACTGACCGGCTGGCTTCCCTTGGCGAACTGGCAGCCGGCACCGCCCACGAACTAAACAACCCGCTCACGAGCATTATCGGTTTCTCCCAGTTGCTTGTGGAGAAAGAAACCCCTGACGACATCCGCGAGGACCTGAAGCTTATCAACAACGAGGCTCAGCGCGCCGTCAAAGTAACGAGGGATCTCCTTACATTTGCCAGAAAGCACGCACCTGTGAAGCAGCATAACCAGATAAATAACATTATTGAAGACGTGCTGGAATTACGTGCTCATCTGCAAAAAATGAATGGTATCGAGGTCGAGAGACAGCTTGCCCCTGACCTTCCTGAAATCATGGTTGATTATTTCCAGATGCAGCAGGTTCTCCTCAACATCATTATCAACGCCGAATATTTTATGACTCAGGCACATAATAAGGGGACTCTGACTATTACCACCAAAAAACAGAACAGTAGCGTGGTGATTTCAATTGTTGATGATGGCCCGGGTATTATGCCGGAAAATCTAAGGCGAATATTCGACCCCTTCTTCACTACCAAAGAAGCAGGCAGCGGGACCGGGCTTGGTTTGAGCATCTGCCACGGGATAGTGACCGAGCATGGCGGGCAAATATATGTCAAGAGCCAATTGGGTAAGGGAGCTACCGTTTTTGTCGAACTGCCCATTAGCAGGCGCGCCCATATTAAGAGTATGCTATAAAACAAGCTGACGCTAACGAGAAAGGTATTCTAGTGGTTAAAGATGAAAAGGAGCTAAAAGAATGACCAAAAATGTTTTGGCCGGAAAGGAGTGAGGGTATGCCTAGCCAGCAAGAAATATTGCTTATCGTCGATGATGAACCTGCTATCAGGAGACTCCTTCGTCAGAAATTATCAGGAGAAGGCTACCTGTGCCAGGAAGCGAGTGATGCTGAAGGAACCTTAAACATGCTGACAACCAGTCCGATTGCTCTGGTTATACTGGATATAAAGATGCCCGGTAAATCAGGAATCGAACTCCTCCCGGAAATAAAGTCAGGTTACCCTGACACAGTAGTTATTATGGCTACCGCTGTTATTGATATTAATGTTGCCGTTGAGTGCCTGAAGCAGGGGGCTGATGACTATATTTGCAAGCCTTTTAACCTGGAGGAGGTTTCCCTGGCCGTCCAAAGGGCTCTCGATAGGAGGCGTCTACAGCTCGAGCTCCGGGGGTACCAACAATTTCTGGAGGAAAAGGTTGAGGAACAGACGGGCGAGATTAGAAAAGTCTTTCTTGGTGCGATTGAGGCACTGGTATCCGCCCTCGAAGCTAAGGACAAGTATACTGGTGGGCATTCTCGCCGGGTGACCGAGCTAACATTAGCTTTAGGCAATGAACTTGGACTATCGGCAAAAGATATGGAAGACTTGCGCTGGGGAAGTTTACTCCACGACATCGGGAAGATTGCGATTCACCAGGTTATCCAGAATAAGCACGGCAGGCTGACACGTGGAGAGTACGAGCACATTATGACTCACACCCATGTCGGCGCCCTCATTGTTCGGCCGTTGGTTAATGGGAAAATAACCGAGATGATTGAGCACCACCACGATAATTATGACGGCAGCGGACTTCATCAGGTCATAGCCGGCAGCGGCATACCATTGGGAGCCAGAATCATAGCCGTAGCCGATGCCTTTGATGCTATGACATCCGACCGACCGTATCGGTCAGCAATGTCCGTCGCGGAAGCCGTACACGAAATTAGGCAAGGTGCTGGCACTCAGTTCGACCCGGCTATCATCACCGCATTCCTTAAAACGGTCGGAAGTGTGACTACACGGGCTCGAAGCCTTAAAAGCGGTGCACCCGATGGTCATCCCCGGGGATAGGGAGACTTCAATGCACAATGACACCCACCCTGTCATTACGAGGAGTCGAAGATGTGGCAATTTCATTGCGAAGCTGGAGCCTGCTATAGTTCGACTGAGGAACCTCACTTAGAGATTGCTTCGTCGCTATCGCCCCGCGCAGTGACAAAAAAGAAATGTCACTATGGTACTGAACGAAGACAGCATCTTGACACGTAAGCTGACTCATGGTGATAATTGTGATGTTATGGCAGGTAGCTTAGATGAAGATGTAGAGCCATTAAGGCAAAGCCTTAATGGCTTACCCCAACCCCAGATAGAGCCTCCGCTTATAGTGGTCAGTGGCTTGCCAGGCGCGGGTAAGTCTTTTTTCTGCCGTAAACTGGCTGAAAGGTTGTCTTTTCTCATCTTAGCAAGCGATACTTTGCGAAAAATCTTGTTCCCCTACCCTCAGTATAAGGAAAGTGAAAATAAGCGACTTTTCTCTGCTTGCCATGTTCTCGTCGAAGAGCTTTTAAGGAAGGGAATACCTGTCATTTTTGATGCCACAAACCTGTTGGAGCACCATCGAGAGTATTTCTACCGCGCTGCAGAAAAAGCCGGGGCAAAGCTCATCCTGGTCTGGGTTGAAGCTCCCACCGAAGTGGTGAAGCAGCGCCTTCTTGCCCGAGAAAAAGCAGCTGTGCCTCAGTATAACTCGGAAGCCGGTTGGGAAGTATATAATAAAATGAAGCCTCGAAGGGAAAAAATTTCTCGCAATCATCTTGTTGTTGATACCTCGCAGGATATTACTACTGTAATCGATAAGATTGTGCGAGTAACAAAGAGATAAGAGCAAAATTTCCTCTGTTAACCTCTTCAATTCTTCATCCAAATAAAGTAAAATAAATGTTCTAAAATTTATACATTTTAGGGAGACGAATTTTGGAGATTAAAGTTACAGTTGGAGACATAGCTCAAATCGAAGCTGATGCCATTGTGGTAAATCTTTTTGAAGGTGTGGAAGAACCGGACGGCGCTACTGCTGCTGTGGATAAAGCTTTGGACGGAGCTATTAGTTCTCTCATCAGTCGAGGCGAGATTAAGGGTAAGTTTGGAGAAGTTAACATTGTTCATACGTTTGGGAAACTGCCAGCAAGGATAGTAGCTATTGCCGGGCTGGGCAAGCGACAGGATTTCAATGCGGATAAAATTCGCGGGATAGCCGGGGAATTTTGTCGGGCATTGCGTAAATTAAATTGCCACAAGATAGCTACAATACTTCATGGTGCTGGCATAGGTGGTATTGAGCTTGAAGCTTCAGCTGAAGCAATAGCGGAGGGCGCTCTTCTCGGGCTTTATAGCTTCACCAAGTATAAGAAGCCTGAATATGAGAATATCGAGGAAATGCGGATAGTGGTAAGAGAAGAAGAAAAAGTCCCAATCCTGGAACTGGCCATTGGCAAGGGGAAGGTAGTAGCTGAAGCTACCAACTTGGCTCGGGGTATGGTTAATGAACCAGCTAACTACATGACACCTAGCCAGATGGCTGAAGCAGCTAAAGAAATAGCTAACAAATATAATTTAGAATTCAAAGTCTTTGACCGAGAGGACATGGAGGCGATGGGCATGGAAGCGCTCTTGGGGGTGGCGAAAGGAAGCAACCAGCCTCCTAAGCTAATAACTCTCAGCTATAAAGGAGATGAACGTTCTGAAAAAGCCCTTGGCGTTCTGGGCAAAGGCATAACTTTTGATTCTGGGGGAATCTCCATTAAGTCATCGGAAGGGATGGGTGAGATGAAGGATGACATGGCTGGTGCTGCTGCAGTTATGACAGCGGTTGGAGCTATTGCTCAGTTAAAACCGAAGATTAATGTCACCGCCATTATTCCGGCTACCGAAAATTTACCCAGCGGCACCGCTTTGAAACCAGGGGATGTACTGAAGGCGGTAAATGGCAAGACCATAGAAGTGATAAGCACCGATGCCGAAGGAAGACTTATCCTGGCTGATGCTCTGAGTTATGCTCAGAAACTTGGTTTATCTCCTATAATAGATTTAGCTACTTTGACGGGAGCTTGCCGTGTTGCTTTAGGCACCCTTTATAGCGGTGTTTTTGGAAATGACCAAGACCTGATAGATAAAATCCTCAAAGCTGCTGAAAAAACCGGGGAGAGAATGTGGCAAATGCCCATGCCCGAGGAGTATAAGGAGCAAAATAAAAGCGAAATTGCTGATGTTAAGAATACCGGCAATAGGTATGGCGGAGCCATCACCGCTGCTCTCTTCTTGGCTGAATTTGTTGATAATACCCCTTGGGTTCATATCGATATAGCTGGCACTGCTTTTTCGACGAAGGAGAGTGGCTATATAATAAAAGGAGCCACTGGAGTCGGCGTCAGAACTTTAGTTAAATTAGCTTTGAGTGAGGCAAAGAATCAGGAGGCTATATGAGAGTAAGGTGGTTGGGGCATTCTTGCTTTTTAATTACCTCTAGGGGTGGTCTAAGAGTAATTACCGACCCTTATGCTGTGGGTGGAGGTATTAATTATTCCCCCATTAAGGAAACTGCTGATGTTGTTGTGGTGAGCCATGGACATGACGACCACAGTGACGTTTCTGCAGTACAAGGGACACCAGAGGTAGTTGAAGGTAGCGGCACAAAAACTGCCAAAGGTATCCAGTTTAGAGGCATCGCTAGTTACCATGATGACTCGCAGGGCAAACAAAGGGGACTTAACACTATCTTTTGTTTCACCGTAGATGATATAAAGCTTTGTCACCTCGGTGATTTAGGACATGTGCTTAGTCCAGGGCAAATCGCTGAAATTGGTGCCGTGGATATAATGTTTATTCCTGTGGGTGGCTTCTATACAATTGATGCATCTGTAGCTAGCCAGGTATGTGATAAATTAAAGCCAAAAGTAGTTATTCCCATGCATTTTAAGACGCCCAGGTGTGCCTATCCCATAGCAGGTGTTGAGGATTTCCTTAGAGGCCAGAAAAATGTAAGACGAGTGGGGGGTAGTGAAGTGGACTTCGAACGAGAAAGACTTCCGGCTGCTACTGAAATCGTACTATTGCGACCGGCTTTGTAGTCATTGAAATTTGGTCGCTGATATGAAGTCAATGATTGTTAAAGATTCGGATTTTGTGTTTACTCCTCCCCCTCAGCTTGCCTGGGCAAGACGAGTTTTGATCAAACCCTGTGCTGGTTATCCCTTCTCGTACCCTGTAACTACGAGCCTCAAACTACTTAATGCTATTATTAGAGGTATTAGAAAAATTAGCAATGCAGATATCCTAATTGCGGATGGGACTCCTAGCGGTGAATCGATTTACCCAATATATCAAGCTTTAGGATATAACTTTCATCACGTCCTTATGCTCGATATCAGGGATTCCATTTTTATAGAGGTTCAGAATCCTTTATCTCAATTCTATGCTGTGGAAAGTTTCTGGGTACCCAATGTAGTGTTGCGCAGCGACTTCTTGATCAGCGTTACCCCCTTTAAGGTTTGTGGTAGCTCTGGTCACTTCAGTGTGGCAAACCTTTTGAGTCTGTTGCCGGTAAGCAAGTATCAAAGGGGCAAATCGGGTGGCTGGGGAGCTCTATATGAGTTAGACATTGAGAAAGTCCTTGCTGACCTCTACTTCACCTTGCCTTTCGATTTGGGCATTATCGAAGCCCATCAAAAATTCTTCTATACTGATGACCCAACCAAAGGGGAAGCAGAGGATTATGGAAAAATCTTGGTTGGCGAACCTTATGAAATTGATCTTGAGGCTTCTCAAATAGCTGGAGTTAACTGTGGGCACTTAAAATTGATTAATGAGGGTCGGGTTCAACTTGAGGACTAAGAAATTCAAAAGGCCAAAATAAATGTGCAAAAATTAAGAAGTTTTGCATTTTGAGTTGTCATTTTGATTTTTGAGCTTTGACTTTTAATTTTCCATTAATATCTTATACTAAAATTGGTGAACTGACCTGAATAGTCAGACCAGTCTATTTCCACCCTCTTAACCCAGGCTCCCGGCGGGCCCACCTTAAGTTGCTCTAGTAGTCTATCCAACTGTGGCTTCTCTCCTTCAGCTTGAACTTCTACCACATCGCCGCTGGCAAGGTTGCGCACATAGCCTTTTAAACCCAGCCCCCTGGCTTCATTGCGGACGAAATAGCGAAAGAAAACGCCTTGCACGCGACCATAAACTGTCGCGGAAAGTCGTGCCATATCAGCCATCTCGTTACGCTGAGTTACCTTCGTCGTTCTTGGCTATCATTGCCAGCTTGAGCCACTTTTGTCATTCTGAGCGAATGCGAAGAATCTCTATGGGATGGATCTTATCCAGCCGATTTAGCCCTGCTTCCTGGGCGAAAGATAATGCCTCACGGAGTTCTGCGGATGATATTCGCCGCCCTAAACTTGGAATTTGAAAAGCCTTGTAGCAAGGATGGTATTGATCCATGATATTGACATAGGTGTTGCGGGAAATTTCTTTGCTGAGAAAATTCACTATCCCTTTCGTTCCTGCTAAACCGTGGGGTAAGGCCATATGGCGAATCAGGAGTCCTCGTTGAGCCACTCCCTCCTCGTTTATCTCTAGGTCACCTGTTTGCCGATGCATTTCTTTGATTGCTGCTTTATTTATCGCAGGATAGTTTTCAATGCCCGACAATTCTCTAGCAGTCTCATCATCGTCGTATTTCATGTCAGGCATATAAATATCGACAATGCCGTCGAGTATCCTCAAGGTCTCCACCGAGTCATAGCCACCGCTGTTGTATACTAAGGGAAGATGCAAGCCAGACTCCACTGCTAGTTCCAGTGCCTCCAGAACTTGAGGAACTACGTGGGTTGGGGATACCAGGTTTATGTTGTGGCATCCTTCAGCTTGAATGGAGAGCATTATGTAAGCTAGTTCTTCTTTGCTCAGCTTCTGTCCTTCGCCTAGCTGGCTAATGGAATAATTCTGGCAGAATAGACATCTAAGGTTGCAGTTAGTGAAAAATATAGTCCCTGAACCATGTCTACCCACTAATGGAGCTTCTTCGCCGAAGTGAGGCCCATAGCTGGACACCATTGCTTCGCGGGGTGTATGACACTTGCCCACATCGGCAGCCAGGCGATTCACACCACAACTACGAGGACATACGGAGCAACTCTCAAGCAAAGATACAGCCGCGTCTATCCGCTCCCTTAGCTTGCCACTATGGTAAAGCTCAAGGTAAGCTGCCAATTTAATCTATTCCTCGTACTCCTCAGCGGGCTTTCTCTTTTTCTTGATTACCTCTGTCTCCATCTGTGGCACGAGTTCCGAAATCGGTTTGCTTTGCTGCGTCCCTTTCTTGGGTTTCCTTGATTCTCGCCGTCTATAATCTCGTCTACCCATAGCTACACCTCAGTTTTTTCCAAGCTGCTCTTGCTGCCTGGCTCTCAGCAGCTTTCTTACTCCTTCCTGTCCCCTTGCCCAATGCCTCCCCCTCTACTAGGATTTCGGCGGTAAATTGCTTACTGTGGTCAGGACCAGTAGCTTCCACCAAACTGTAAACTGGCGTTGGCTTCTTTTGTCCCTGGATGAGCTCTTGTACTAATGTCTTGTAGTTTGGGGTTGTCTTCCCTGCCTTTATTTTTTCCAATTCTGGCTTGATCTGCGTGAAAATAAACCTTCTGGTTTTGGCTAGCCCCTGGTCTAAATATAAAGCGCCAATCAGTGCTTCCATAACGTTTGCCAAATTGCTCACCTTAGTCCTGCCTGCGTTTGTTTCCTCACCTTGTCCTAACAAGAACCAGTCACCAAGCTTGAGTGAAGAAGCTAGTTTAGCTAAAGTATCACGGCAAACTAGCGAAGCACGAATCTCAGTTAGTTTTCCCTCAGGTAATTTGGGAAACTCTTTATACAGTTTTTCCGCTACAATAAAGTTAAGTATGGCATCACCAAGAAACTCCAAGCGCTCGTTGCTGGGCCGGGCGAAGCCGGGATTTTCGTTAAGATAAGATGAATGAACGAAGGCCTGCTCCAGTAAAGATTCCTGGTGGAAAGATATTCCTAAGTTTTTCTGGCAATCGTTCCAATCAATCATTCTCGGAATCAAGTATAACAACAAAGCTTAGCTAGCTCAACCTGTCGCTCTTCTACAATTGGTATATTTCCACCAAATTGGAGCCTGTGTTGTTCTCCCGAGACCCAGCCTCTAGCGCTCTTTGGGGCTTTCTCTCCTGAATGCTATAATAGATCCTGAGTCTTCATGGATATCTTAGCCACGCTTAATCCCGCCCAGAGAGAAGCTGTGGAAGCCATCGAAGGACCTGTACTTATTATGGCTGGGCCCGGCAGCGGCAAGACCAGAGTGATTACCCATCGGGTCGCTTATCTAGTTCAACGCTGCGGCGTTAGTCCTCACTACATCATGGCGGTTACCTTTACCAATAAAGCCGCTCGAGAAATGAGAGAGAGATTGGGACAACTCCTGGGACAGGCAGCAGAAGCCTTGAGTTTAGGCACTTTTCACGCCATTTGTGCTCGAATGCTCCGTCGTGAGGGCAAAGCCATAGGGCTTGACTCAAGCTTTGTTATCTACGATGAAGATGACCAGTTAAGCTTGATGAAACAAGCTCTGGAAGAATTAAATCTCGACCCCAAGCAATATGCTCCTCAGGCTCTACGCTCGGCTATCGGCGCTGCTAAGAGCCGTCTTATTGACCCTGAGGACTACGCCCAGCGGATTAGCAGCTATTTTGAGGAGATAGTTCACAGGGTTTATCAACGCTATCAGCAGTTACTCAGCCAGGGTCGGGCGGTGGATTTCGACGACTTATTGATGAAGACGGTGCAGTTGTTCCAGGACCATCCTCGAATCCTTAACGGTTACCAGTCAAAATATGTTCATATTCTGGTTGACGAATTTCAGGACACCAACATCGTACAGTATATGTTAATGAAGCAACTGGCAGGAAAATACCGGAATCTGTGCGTGGTTGGCGATCCTGACCAATCTATTTATTCCTGGAGATTTGCTGATTTACGTAATATCCTGAGCTTTGAAAAGGACTACCCCGAAGCTAAAGTGGTGTTTTTGGAGCAGAATTATCGCTCCACCAAAACTATTTTAGAGGTAGCCTCAGACGTCATCTCAGCCAATGTGCAACGCAAGCCAAAAAAGCTATGGACAAAAAACGAAGACGGAGCTTCGGTAACTGTTATCGAAAGTTATAATGCCGAGGAAGAAGCTCAATCTGTGGTCAACGAGATCGAAAAACTCATCGGCCAGGAGCAAATATCCTTCAAAGATTGCGCCGTCATGTATCGGGTTAATGCTCAATCACGAGCCTTAGAGGAAACTTTTCTGAGGTATGGTGTGCCTTATAAGCTTGTTGGTGGCACGCGCTTCTACCAACGAAGAGAGGTTAAGGATATTATTGCTTACCTCAGACTCATCAACAACCCCCAGGACAATGTTAGCCTGTCCCGGATAATAAATATTCCTGTAAGGGGCATTGGGCAGCGTACTCTAAGCCATCTCCAGGATTGGGCAAAGGCTCATGATGTCCCCCTCTTCGAGGCTTTAAAGCAGGTGAGTCACAATCCTGTTGCCAGCGAAGCGAAGCAATCTCTTGCTTCGCGCATTGTCCAGGCTCTTGCTGGATTTGATGCTCTTATGGTTAAACTCACCGCCCAGAGCCATGAGCTAAGCCTTTCTGGTTTGTTGAATGAGATACTGGAGCATACTGGGTATAGAGAATATATTCTGGCCAAGGAGAATGGAGAGGAGAAATGGGAGAATATAATGGAGCTGCGCAGTGTTGCCAGCGAATATGATGAACTTGACCCTGAAGATGCCTTAACCGCATTTCTGGAAAAAGTGAGCCTGGTATCGGACATAGATGAACTGGATGAAAAACCTGACGCTGTGACACTGATCACCTTACATCAAGCTAAAGGATTGGAATTCCCTGCGGTTTTTATTGTTGGCATGGAGGAAGGAATTCTCCCACACAGGAGATCTTTTGATGACCCGGAAGAGATGGAAGAGGAGCGCCGCCTTTGCTATGTGGGAATAACCAGAGCTAAGGAGCGACTTTATCTTTTACGTAGTTACCGTCGAAGCTTATTCGGAGGCAGCACGGCAAACCCAGCATCTCGCTTTCTCCAGGACATCTCACCCCACCTAATAAGCCCAAGAGGACTATGGGAGCAGAGCCCGACTCCTATGGCTAGTGCCTACTCCCAGCCTTCATCTCGCCCTTCTAGCGCCCTAGCGCTAAAGGTTGGTGACCATGTCCGCCACAGCAAATTTGGCCCTGGTATAGTGATGAATTGCCTTCTTACAAGGGATGACCAGGAGCTGACCGTAGCCTTTGAAGAAGCGGGGGTTAAGAAGCTCCTGGCCAGCCTGGCACCCTTGGAGAAAATCGAGAAAGATTTCGATTTTTCCCCATAAACTATTGACAAAATACACGAAACCGTGTAAAATAGAATGTAGATGTCGATTAAGGTTTTAGAGCCGGAGGTCGTTTCTAGGATCGCTGCTGGGGAAGTGATTGAGAGGCCGGCCTCGGTGGTCAAGGAGCTGATAGAGAATTCCCTCGATGCTGGAGCCACCCAGATTGCTGTAGAAGCTCATGGCGGTGGAGTAGAGCTAATCAAAGTAAGCGATAATGGCATAGGTATTCCGTCCTCGGAGTTAGAGCTTGCCTTTCACAGATATGCCACAAGTAAGATCGGCGATTTAGACGACTTGGAGAAAATCTCCAGCCTCGGGTTTCGAGGCGAAGCTTTGCCCAGCATCGCCGCTGTAACCGAAGTCGAAACACTCACCCAAACATCTTCGGAGGTTGTTGGCAGCTACCTGCATTTGAGAAAGGGCGAGGTAGTCCACAAGGAGAGCCGTGCTAGGCCCCAAGGCACCACCATAACCGTGCGCCGATTGTTTCGCTATTTCCCGGCGCGACTTAAGTTTCTCAAATCGGTAAATACCGAAAATAGCCATACTGCCCATTTAGTAAGCCAGTACGCCCTGGCTTTCCCCGAGGTTAGGTTCAGCCTGGTTCTTGATAAACGCCCCAGCCTGCGTACTACGGGTAATGGTGACCTGCGTGAGGTGGTAAGCGAGATATATAGTTCAGAACTAGCGCAAAGGATGCTAAAGTTGGAACAAAAGGACGCCCTGGCCAAAGTCAGCGGCCTAACAAGCCCACCTTCCTTAGCCCGTTCCAACCGCAACTATCTCAGCTTTTTCGTCAATCGCAGGTGGGTGCGCAGTCCCTTGCTAACTCGGGCAACTGAGGAAGCCTATCGTGGCTTACTTATGGATGGCCAGCATCCCATGGCGGTAATCAATATCTCACTGCCGACTCAAGAGCTTGATGTCAACATCCATCCTGCCAAAGCCCAAATAAAGTTTTGCCATGAGCAAGCGGTTTTTAGCAGTGTACAGAAGGCCATAGAGGAGGCATTAGCCAGAACGTCTATAGCCAGCTCGAAGGCTGTGCCCTTCTCAGTCAGCTCAGGGCAGTGGCAGAGCCCCCGCATGATAATGGATAACGAGCCGGCTTTTGTTGTTGCCCAGCTGCCGACCATGGAATTACCAGTTTTGAGGATACTGGGGCAGCTAGCCAACACCTATATTATCGCCGAGGGACCTAACGGACTCTATCTCATCGACCAGCACGCTGCTCATGAGCGCATACTTTATGACCGAATTTCAGCGCAGTGGGCACAAAAGGAAGTTGAAGTCCAAGGCTTACTCCAGCCGATAACCATAGAGCTTAGTCCCAGAGAGGAAGAGACCCTGAGAGCTAGTAAAGAGTTTCTGGCCGAATTTGGCTTCACCATTGAGCCCTTCGGAAATAGAAGCTATGTGATACGCGCCATACCGGCACTAATGGCCAGGGCGAATATTATTGAGATAATAAGCGTGTTGCTTGATAATCTTGCCAGCAAAGAAAGTCCCAATCCCTGGGAGGAAAAGATAGCCCAATCCTTAGCCTGCCACGGTGCTATCAGAGCAGGACAGCAGCTAAGCAATGAAGAGATGCGGGAACTAATAAAGCAGCTAGAGCAAACTAAGCAACCACGCGCCTGTCCCCACGGCCGGCCAACGATGATTCATTTAAGTTCTCATCAATTAGAGAAAGAATTTGGCAGGATAAGCTAGAAAACTAGCAAGGCTACTAGTCCAAAATTCGCTTCACAGATTTTCTATTTGTATAAACCAGAAGCCGGTCTCCCTCCATGATTTTCTCGTCCCAATTCGGCCTAGTTAGGTAAGTACCGGCCCTGTTTATATCAAGGACTTCTATTTCCCCCTCCGCGGTGATATCAGCCACAGTCAAGCCAATGCTCTTCGAGCTTCCTTTTATCGTGACAAGACTAATAGCCCAGTCCTTCTCCACATGGAATACTTCTTCAACCACTGGAGCTTCTCTAAGAATTCGGTTTATAACTGGCCTTTGCAGCCGGTCAAGAATCCGCTGGCCAACATTGCTTCTTATAATTAATTGATAGAGACCGAATATGCCTCCAACTATTATGGCCAGGCGAATGAAAAACCACGTGTAACCGCTCACCTGGGTAAAAGATGCCACTAAAGTGGCAATTACAGTGACCATGCCGGCATTTCCCAGTATAATGAGAATGGTCACAATTCTGCGCCTGATTCTGTGTCCCACCACCCGTTCAGCTTCTCTCGTCGTAAAGCCCGTTCCTGAGAAAGCAGATAACGCCTGAAATCTAGCTACTTCGGGTTCTATCCCTGTTAATTGGAGGGCAAAGCCTCCAATTCGGACGACGATGAAAGAAACTAGAATAGCTATCAACAAAATGCCTACATAAGCCATATTCAACACCTCCAACTTAAGTTCTGTTGAACCATGAATGGTACTGCCTCTGTGGAAGCTCGCGGGTGCCTAATCGCTTCGCCCTTCGGTTCAGATGCCAGAGACATGTTCTCCATTCAGTAACTTTAGAGCCACCTCCTCCTCCTGAAATAGACTACCAGAGAAATGCCTCTCAATGTGTCATTCATATCTATAGCATAAGCCATATCCCGCTATAATATTTGCCTAGCTTTGCCAAACTATTACCTATCAATAACTCCGATACCAGCCCTCAGTCACCGGGGCGAATCTGCCGTTTTCAGCCCCCAGCCTGGAATACCACGGCTTGCCGTAGCTATCAGCTATCTCAGCTAGTTTCTTCAACCTCGGAGCAGCCGTATTCTGGAAAAAGTTCATCCTCTCATCCCGAGAACGAATTTGGGCACCCTCCTGCCACAGGGCACGCCCTGCCAAAAAACCGGAGGCTCCCGCCTTACAGGCTATGTCTACCTGTTTCTTGAAGGAGTTGAAGTCAACACCGGCGCTGAGCAGCACCCAGGGAAGCCGCGATGTCTCGTTTAACTCTTGGCACAACCCCAGTAATTTTTCCTCATCCTGTTCAAACCTAATATCTGCCGGGAATTCTGCTTTCAACACATCGATGGGCAAGGCAGTAATCTGTCGGGCAGTTTCGATTACCAAGCCAGGCTTTAGCTCAGCAAACTTCTTTGATGATGCCTCGCCTTTGTTAGCAGGATAGCTCACTGGCTCAACCAGAAAGGCTATATCTTCTTCAAGGCATTGGTCGGCTAGCCTTGCCACCAAATCGAGCTGTTTTGAGGCGACATCCTTCAGGTCAGGCCGGAAGTAGATTAAAAGTTTGACCGCTGAAGCTCCCATTTTTTTTGCCTTTTTTACACTCCAGCCGGGCAGAAGCTCAGTAATTCTAGCCGTACTGTCTCCTGTATAGCCGGTCTTTTCAATGCTGACAAGAAGCCCTTTAGGTCCGGGCAAGAGACCCGCTGCTATAGCCTGACCAGCCCCATATTCCGGGTCAAGCAATACGGCACTGGCAAAAGGCGCTACCGCTTGACAGAGATCAAGCTTGAAATCAACTATATCCTGGTAACTCACCGCAGCAGGGTTTTTGTCATTCAGGGCCCGCTTAAGCGCTCCCCTGTGGTCAATGGCACACATTGTCATTATGCCCTTGGAATCAGCCAATTGCTGGAGTCCTCTTAGCTTACCGATAGATATGTTCATCACATCACCTCCTGACAGACCATGTCCTTTCTTTTACTCATGAAGGAGCTTCCTCATCTCTTGGAGAGCAAAGGCAGCAGCACCGAGCACGCCGGAATTCCGTCCTAGCCCAGCAGAGGCAAAGCGCACAGCCTGGAAAGCTTCCTTATATGCCCTCTCTCCAGCTACCTTGAAGGCTGGCTTGAGCAACATGTCACCAATGTTTGATAAACCACCACCGATAACTATCAACTCAGGGTTGAATATGTTTATTAAATTGGCTAGTCCTACACCGACATAGTAGCCAGTCCGAGAAATAAGTTTTTTAGCCAGGCTATCACCTTGCTCGGCAGCGCTATGAATGACCTGCGCCGTTACCTTTTCCATATCACCCCCGGCATATTCCAAGATGGATGTCCTGATGCCTTCCTTAATCCGATGCCTTGCTTCCCTGGCCAAGGCTGTCCCCGAGGCCAGCATTTCCCAACAACCTCTATTTCCACAGTTGCAAATTGGACCTTTGTCGTCAATGGTCATATGCCCCACCTCTCCAGCGGTACCAATAGCTCCAGTATAAATCTTGCCATCAATGACAATGCCCCCGCCGATGCCCGTGCTAAGAGTTATATAGATGAAGTTACGAATACCCCGGGCAGCGCCAAAACAAAATTCCCCCAGGGCAGCGGCATTGGCATCATTGATGAGGAAGGCTCTTTTACCTAACTTATTTTGGATTATATCCCTCAAGAGAACGTTTCGCCATCCCGGTAGGTTCGGTGAAGTAAATAGAATTCCCGCTTCAGGATTAGAGATGCCGGGAGCCGCGATGCCTATAGCGGAGATCTCTGAGATAGTGCAATTCGCCTGCCCCAAGGCACTATGTGCCGAGTCTAGAATGGACTGGATGACTACCTCGCGGCCTTCTGTGGCGGGCGTTGTACTTTCATCACTCGAAAGCATTTCGCCTCGAGACTTAACTACAGCCGTCAGTATTTTGCTGCCTCCAAGGTCAACGCCAAGAATCAAATCATCAGCACTCTCACACAATTTTAAACTCCTGCCATGGGCTTCAGCCATAAGTAGGTCCCTTTGCCGAAATTGGCGTTTCTTTTAAAAGTAAGGCTTGCTCTTGATTTTACGCATAGATTATCCTGATGGGTATCTTCGTAGCCTAACTCCCTAACTTGGCAAAAACGAGCAGCTTGGATTATATTCATCTTCTCCCAACTTACAGATCCTGTCCCAACATCAATAATAGGTTTTGTTACAGTTTATATTATATTGTATACTGGGGCAGATAATAAAAAAAGACAGTAAGCCCTCGTGAACAATCAAAGACAGGTTAAAGGAATTAACTGCACTCTATGGACGGTAATTACAGCTTGATGGTCCTGTACCGGAGGATTTATTAGGTTGAAAAGACTAGCCTAGCGTTAAGAAAGTAAGCCAGCTTGACCATTATAGTCAGTAGTAATGTGCCTTCGATGAAGCTAGTATTATGTCAAATCGAATCATTGATTATTACAGTTGTTGATAGTATACTGTCATCATACACATAGGGGGAGGTATTCCATGAAATTATCTTGCCATCAAGAAAACCTAAATAGGGGGCTAAGCATCGTAGGGAGAGCTGTAGCCACCAGGTCCACTTTACCTATCACCCAAAATATTCTTTTATCCGCTGAGGAATCGCGTCTCAAATTGGCAGCCACCAATCTGGAAATGGCTACCACGTGCTGGATTGGTGCTGAAGTGAAAAAGGAAGGGGACATAACTGTGCCTGCTCGCTTGCTCATCGACTTTGTTAATTCCTTGCCCAACGACTTAATTGAAATCAATCTTCCCGCTTCCAGTCGCATCCTGGAGCTTAAGAGCGGCCATTTTCAAGCTCATATTCACGGCATCGATGCCGCGGATTTCCCCCCTATCCCCCAGATAAACGATGGCATAACTACCACCATTGAGGCAGCTAATCTCAGGGAAGGAATTGCACAGGTCGCCTTTGCTGCTGCCACTGAAGAATCCCGCCCGGTATTAACCGGAATTAACACTGAGTTCGATGGCGAGCAGCTCAACCTGGTGGCTGCCGATGGCTTCAGGCTAGCTGTTCATAAGACAACCCTCGGCTCGCCAGTCAGCGTGAAGACTACGGTTATCGTCCCAGCCAGAACCCTCAACGAACTGAACCGCCTTCTTAGTGAGCAGGAGGACCCCGTAGAACTCACCGTAAACGAAAAAAAGAGCCAGGTTCTCTTCCGCCTCAAGAATGCGGAGCTGGTTTCTCAGCTTATTCAAGGCTCCTTCCCCAATTATTCCCAGGTTATTCCACAAAGCTATACCACGCGAGCTGTAGTAGACATTAATGAGTTTCTGCGGGTTACTAAAATGTCCTCCATATTTGCTCGTGATGCCAGTGGCATAGTTCGTCTGGTCATTACCCCGGGTAGTGAACTTGCTCCAGGGAAGGTAACTGTTTCTGCTCAAGCTGAGGAGGTTGGAGACAATGTTGGTGAAATCGACGCTCTCACTGACGGAGAAGAGGCGAAAATCGCCTTCAATGTAAAATATCTTTCCGACGTTCTATCTGTCCTTTCCCAAGCCCAGGTCGCTCTAGAACTCACCACCCCCTCAAGCCCGGGAACCATTCGCCCTATAGGCGTGGACAATTATGTTCACGTAGTCATGCCTATGTTCGTGCAGTGGTAGGTAAAGCTAACTCAGGAGGAATCACGCCTCTAGTCTCTGTGGTATCATGGCTGGCGTAGTATAAGCAAAGCAAGCAATTCTTCGGCAAGTGCTAGAATCAGGATTACGATGACTGGAGCACTTAATGAGTAGCGTAGCCAGCGGATTTGAAGAGGGCATTCCATGCAAAAGGGCACAATAAAACGGCTAATTGCAGACCGTGGTTTTGGGTTCATCAAGACAGAGCGGGAAGAAGAGCTCTTCTTTGGCCGCAACCAGCTTCAAGGGGTAGAGTATGGTTCTCTTAGAGAAGGGCAAAAAGTGGAATTTGAGGTTACACGCGACCCCAACGGTCGCCTCCACGCAATCAGGGTGAGGCTTGCTCAGCCTAAAGGCGAATAGCAACAAGCCCGGCCAGCGGATTTGGAGAGGGAAACAGTTATTTTCAGCCCAGCAGTCTGGTATTGCACCTAATGACGTTTCGTTGAGTCCCCCGTATCGCCAAGTCATCCAACCCCATTAGCTATCCTGGTTCTGCTGAACCTCATCAACCTTTTGACCTTTAATTAGGCGGGCCCAGGTTAGTGCCTCATTTAGGTGAGCTCGAAGCACATCGAAGCTGAAGCACCTTTTTCCTACCATAATATTGTGGTCAGTGATACCTGGCAACTTCTCAGGGCACGTAAGGATTGCCATTATCTCGCGGGCCGCTCGCGTCAGCACTTCCACGGGAATTTGAACAAGCCCTATGTAGTCTCTCTCTGGGAGAAGTGTGTCTCCAAGAGACACGACTTTAACGCCCCTCGGGGCAATATCCTCCTTGAAAACGGGATACTCGAAGACTGCCACGGGCAGCCCAGAGGCGAATGCCTCGAGAAGTTGGTTTCCAAATCCTTCCCATCCCGTGGGGTAAAGGACGAAGTCGGCCATAGCATAGAAATCGGGATACAGAGCATAAAGCCCTTCATCTTCGGAACGATATGGGCGAACATCACCACCTATATATTTCCAGACAATTTTCAATGTGTCAAACAGATCAAACACCTTCTTTTGGTAGTCAATGAAGGCCCGCTCCGGTCGACCTGCGAGAACCAACACTACTCTATTGAGGTCAGAAAACACTTCGCCGGTGTACAGCCTCTTCCCGACTATCTCCTGATGCAACCTTTGCAAAACTTCGGTTAGGTGCCCTGCCAATTCAGTCTGCTTGTTGGGCACAATGCGGGCTCCGGCAAAGAGAACGATGTCATTTGGCTTGATACCGTATTTCCCACGAAGATTGGCTCGAATCCTGGTTTGCTCTGCCGTGTCAAGTTTTTGATTGAAATCCATGGTATCATGGATCACTTCGGCTTGGATGCCTTTATTCTTGAGAGCCATCTGATTGCGAGAGTTGATCGTCCAATGTCTAAGATTAGGTAATACTGGAGGAAAATATCCCTCGAGAATTGATTTCGCGAAATCGCATGTCGGGGTGAATTTGTAGGCGCCTTCGCTTAGAACGTCATGGTGGATCGCAGCGCAAGGCAACCGGGTCTCTCTGAGCAAGTCGGTTAAAGCTAAAGTCGCGACGGGATGCACAGGAAGAGATAACATGTTGTGGGCAAATAGTATGCCTGGCTTGAAATCCGTAATCACCTTGCCCAATTCCTGCCTCAGTTTCAGTAATGAGGCATCAAATGCGCTTTTCAACTCTGCCTCGCTAGCAAAGTCCACTAGCCCAGGTCCGAATAAATTCCGCATCATCAGCATCACTTCTTCAGAGTCAAACTCCAATGCCGGTATCGCGAAGTCTGCCCAATCGTATGCTGAGCAAATCGCTACCTTATGACCCATCCCTTCGAGGGAAGCTTGGCGTTTGGCTATCTCCAGGGAAACGCCGTCAGTGCCCGCCGAGTCGAGGGGATCCACATTTACCCAGTGTTTTTGCAGTCCCCCGGCGGGAGCGGAGCGAAAATGAACAATAAGCACTTTCATTATGCCGTCGCCTTTGAGTAACTTCCTATTGGCCTCATTTCCAGTATAAACGTTCTGGCTTGTTAAGGGAAGCGTAGTTGTTGGTACGAAAGAGAGTAACAATGGCCACAAGAAACAATATTGTATAGGCGATGGCATAGATGCTAACATTTCAATTAGGTTAGTGGCATTACCAGATATATCGCCATTGAGACAAGGAGTAGACTTGAAAGATACTGAAAAGAGCACCTTATTAACTGAGAAAGCCTATGCGGAATCCCTTAATAAACCCCTCGAGATAGCCGAGAGGATAGGGAATGCAAATATTGTAGTGGGCATCCCCTTCCAAAACGAAGTCGATACAATTGGGCACGTATGCAAAATCACGGCAAAGGGGCTTTCAGAATTCTTCCCTGACAAGAAATGCGTTATTGTGTGCGTTGGCACGCCGGAAGGGAAGGACGCTTTGGACGTTATTCAGGAAGTACCTCTGGGACATGCAGTAGAGATGATAGCCTTCCTCATGAAGAATGAAAATGCGAGGGACAAAGCTTCGACTCTTAAGGTAATAGTAGAGATAGCGAACAGGCTTAACGCCGATTTAGCTTTATTTGAGCCCGACCTTGATAGCAGAAAGGTGAAAACTGAAATTGAAGGCTTGGCTCCGCAATGGGTAAGTCGTCTCATCATTCCGATAGAGAAAGAAGGTGTAGACCTCGTTATACCCAGGTTCAATAGTCACTACCTTGATAATACAGTATCCAATCACCTCGTGAGTCCTTTGCTCGCTTCCGTCTTTAATCTGAAAGCAGGGGGACTGCCAGGCAAAATACTTGGTATCTCAAGCAAGCTCCTCAGAATCTATTTGGCTGATCTCAACATCTGGAGTGATGAAGTTGGTGAGTATGGCATGGATAGCCAGCTCATCACGACGGCCATCATCAACGAAGCGAAGATTTGCGAAACCAGCCTTGGTGTGAAGATTCGTAGAGTCTACCCAGACAAAGAAAGTGTGTGGAGGCAACAAACCAAAGTAATCTTTGAGCAGATTGCAGCCAGCAAAGACTGGTGGCAGCAAAGAGGAGACATAATCTACCCCCTAGCTATCTTCGGAGACAGAAAGTCCCACTGCCCGGAAGAAGTGACACCAGACCCCTTTGCAATAGAGCGATATAGACAAGGTTACATAGAGTTCCAGGGCTTATATGAGGAGATCCTCTCCAGAGAAGCTTCAATAGAACTACAGAGGCTAGCAGGGACTGACCGAAAGGCTTTCAGGTTTCCTGCGCACCTCTGGACCGAGATCCTTTATGACTTTTTACTCGTTTACTGTCTAGAACAGGAATTCGCCAGGGACACTGTCTTGAATGCTTTCATCCCCATTTGCTATGCAAGAGAGGCCGGGTTTGCTGAGGAGCTTGAGGTGTTCAAGCAACGGTCAGGGGCTACTATCCTCGACCAGGCAGAGCAACTCACTGCTCTGGTGGCGGAGCGGGAGATTCAACAGCAGATTGAGGAATTCATCAAACAGAAGGCCGGCTTCTTGGCGGCATGGAGGGACAAGGAAGATACTCTCAAGCCACTTCTGCCTATGGTGACTTACCGCGAGTTCATACCTGGAGTTCCCTTAATACTGCCTAAGGAGCTTACCTCCGCTACCGAAGAGATCATAAGAACTGATAGCATCTATAAGGATATTCTTCAAAGGCACTACAGGGAATTTAGGGGATTCTACCATGAACAGCTCAAGATCCCTCACGAGCCGAATTCCACCGATATCGCCGAAAACATAGACAAGCTAATGCTCCAGGTGGAGCAGGATATGCACGAACTCCTTTTGAGCGGGGATCTTTCAACCTTGGATGGAACCAAGAAGGTTGCTGAGGCCATATTGCAGAACTTTCCTCGTTCGGAAACCTTCACTCTAAAACCTGAGGTGGCCTCTTGGATTCTACAGCGAAATCCACCCTCCAACTTGCTCATCAGATTCGGTGCAGCCAACCTGGCCGAGCTTGAACAACACTACGGGCCAAAGGATATCTTGGCTTTGTCTAGCCTGTTGGAGGAGACAGAATATACGGAGAGAGTGTGGGAATGGATAGCCGGAAATGCACGGCCCGAGCACTTTGCCTGCCTGCCTTTGGAGCCACTGGTAGTAAGCTATGAGCATTTCTCCACGCTTGCACTTCACAAGGAGCCTTCGACCTTAAGCAAGCTCGCAGGAAGGCTTGTCGTCAGTAATTTGCGCCGGGGAGAAGGTGGTGAATTTCCCAAGCTACGCTATTTCCTAGTGATGGCTAAGAATATTGTGGAAGCTGAAAAATTTGGGGAAATATGGGAACAGTTTGCACGGGAGAGAAAGGAATTCGGAACCAAGGTAGTAAACTCGCTGAAGGGCCATTGGGGAGGAGATCCCTTATCCGCCCACAACATATTTGAAAGTAAGGTCCAGAGGATATTGGTTGAGCGGGTGAGAAAGATGATCCGGGATTTGGAGATAAAGGAGAATCTCTCATTGTCGCGTCTCACGCAAAACTTGAGTCATATCATGGATTGCTACCACCTTGCCCTGTCTTTACCTGATGGCAAATTCGTACCTTGCTCTGCTTGGACGTGGGCCAGTTATAGCTTTAAAGGAGGAAAAGGTGTGCCTACGCCTCTCTCACTGCACGTGGAGAGAGATTGGGCATCACGGGAATTTCTGGTCGAACTGGTTACGGCACTAGGGGGTACCGAGGAGAACATGGATAGCAAGATTACAGAACTAATGGGGAACGGGAGGGAATCGGAAAACCTGGCTCGGCTGCTCCTTCCTGGCTGGCAAACGGCGCAGCAGGTAATGCCTGAGCAACTGCTACGTCCAGCGGAGCCTGAAGCAGGCAAGCTGAGCAGGTTTACAGGGAATCCTATTCTCAAGGCGATAGCAGAACACCCCTGGGAATCCAAGTACGTGTTCAATCCTGGTGCGATAAGGTTGAAAGACAAGATCTACATCCTGTATCGCGCATACGGAGAGGATGAGGTTTCCCGAATCGGGCTCGCCATAAGCTCAAACGGCCTGCATATTGAGGAGAGGTTGGAAAGCCCGATATTTGAGCCAGGAGAGGAGTGGGAGGCAAAAGGCTGTGAGGATCCCAGGCTTGTCCTCATCGGAGAACGCATTTACATGTTTTATACTGCCTACAGCAGTGTCTCCGCTCAGATCGCCTTGGCTTCAATCGGTCTGGATGACTTCTTGAATCGTCGCTGGAACACGTGGAGAAAACATGGTCTTGCTTTTCCTGGCTTTGACGACAAGGATGCCACCTTATTTCCGCAGGCGTTCAACGGACGGTATGTCATGTATCATAGGATCGATCCGAGTATTTGGATTTCTTACTCTGAGCGCCTTGACTGTCCCTGGCCCCGGCAAGAGCATCGCATATTAGTAGGCCCAGGAGCAGGAATGGCGTGGGATGGGTTCAAAATTGGCGGTGGGTCTCAGCCCATTAGAACCAAATATGGGTGGCTTCTCATCTATCACGGTGTTGACCGTTCCTTCATATATCGACTTGGTGTGCTGCTGGTAGCCCTGGACGACCCAGGATACCTGCTTTATCGCTCGCCCAATCCTATATTGGAGCCCGAAGAAAGCTACGAGATTGGCGAGAAGGGGCACTATGTTCCTAATGTAGTATTCAGCTGCGGTGCTGTTTCCCAAGTGAACAAGGAAATGCTTGACGATGATGATGAGGTTCTTGTTTACTATGGAGCAGCAGACACGGTAGCGTGCGTTGCTATAGCGAAGGTGTCCGACCTCGTTCCAGAAGAGATCAGGCGAGGCAAAAACCGCAGCGGCTATTTGAAATAGCACCCATCTAGAAATCGCCATCCAAGTAAGCATACCATGATTGCAATCTTGATATTGCTCCGTATAGAATCATCTAAGCGTCTCGCCCAAGCGAGAGTCACACACCCAATAATGTGACATTTTGTCGGTTTCGTAGTCGAAATAACTACCGCGGATAGCACCAGGTTCCGCTGACGCCAAAGGGAGCACGTTTAATCGAGTGGTAGTAAAAGCAGAGAGCGTCAAGAAAGGATTGATAAGGCCGTTCATTACCTGTGTTATTGCACTCATTTGACAAAGAGGCTCTTTTTTGTGTATAATTAATTCTTAGTTTCAGTTTAGTTATTACAAGCTTCTTCAAATAACTGCAGACCACTGAAGTATTGGGTGACCGGACTCCAACTAAGATTCAAAGGGGAGGAGGTCACCGAATGAGTTTTCAGGACAAGTCGATCAATGTTCCGATTGTGGAACCACCTTTAGTTTCAGCGCTGGGGAACAAGAATTTTTCGCATCTAAAGGCTTTACTAACGAGCCCAATCGCTGTCCCTCATGCCGCCGAGCCAACAAAGCACGGAAGTCTGGCAGTGGCAACTACATCTACAGTTCCAGATCCTAGTATTAAACGCCTTCCGCTAGTTGATATACCTGTACATGGTATGCACAAAGAGATGAAGGGGGGTGGTGAAATGGCATCTATTTACTTCGTGGGACCATATAAGCCCATAATGTGTGGGATAGCTGACTACACGAGCTTTATAACTCGTAAGAGCCCTGTTGGAAGGTGGGGTGTTCTATCCTTTGATCTGGAGAAATACGGGGTGCCGTTAACGGCTGACCGTGAGTTGACAATGGGTCGTGTTTGGTACGGCATACCTGACCGTCGTAGCTTTAGCGCGCCAATGATTCAAGATGGACTCAACGAACTCGTTGCGAAAAAAGAAAACTCTGTCCTATGGTTTCAACACGAATTCGGTATCTGGCCAGACAACGCCAAATTCGTTGATATGCTCAGGGACTTGGACCAAACAAAGGTGGTTTCCCTCCATACACTTCATTTTCAAAGTAGTGAAACCACTTGCGGGCTGCGAAGAAAGGAATACTCATTCCTGCGCTTGCTGCTACCTCACACGGATGCGATCACTGTGTTTAGTGATGGCGTATACCAAGCAGTAAATCAAGCCTTCCCAGAACATCGTGACAAGGTTCACGTGCTAAGGCATGGTATTCATCTCAATCCGATAATAGCCAGGATGAGCAGAGCAGAGGCCAAGATGAGGATTCACGAGTATCTGGTATATGAATCCGGATTGGACCAAGCGTACAAGGATAGTCTGAAGCAGCAACGTGTGTTCCTTGACTCCGATACATTCGTGATAGGCACAACTGGATTTATCACCGCCAGCAAAGGTACTGAACTCCTCTATCGTGCCCAAGATTTGCTGCAACACATGCTGCCTCGAAAGAGGATCGTTGCAGTTTATACCGGCGCCTTGCGGGTAGCCGACAGCAGTGTCCGTAGCAATTATGCGGCGGAATTGAGGATCAGTCACAACAGTCCAAGACAGTTCTTTCTAGAGACTTATCTACCTGAAGACATCCTACCTATCCTGCTGAGAGCGTTGGACATCTACTTCTATTGGCCAAGCGACTGTACGCAGAGCGGAATTCTGGCACATGCCTTAGGTGCTGGGGCTACAATTACTTGCCGAGACATGGAGGGTGTTGGCGAAACTGTGAAGATGGCTGGAGGTTTGGCTTGTGTGGACTTTGAACAAACAATTGCCAGTCTCAAAGAACTAGTACTCTATCCCGAGCTTCGGAATGAAATGTCAGAGAGAGCGGGGAAGTATGCGGAGGAGTTCTCGTGGAGAAATCAGGTGTTGGAGCACTTTAAGCTGGCAGAACGACTCTGCCATTCCAGGATTCGGCGTTTGCTCCCAACTTTGCCTCTTGGCACCCATACCGATGCGACTTTGGGACCAACTTTTCCTGTGCCTGACAAAACACCAACTATTGTCTAAAGGTGGCCTCTCTCTGCGGTACGTCGGGGATGAACTCTTCTCCTCAATACTGTAGGCTGCTTCGAGGTTCCTTTTCCACCAAATTTAACGAGGCTGAGATGCCAGCTAATAGGCACGATCGATGCAATCATTGTCGTGCTGTTACTTCATTGTAAAAAACAGTGCTTTGTTGCATCATTGAACGAAAGTCCATATTGTTTAGTTCAGGCAACAGAAGCCTGTCTTGTTACCCAACATTCTTTGGGAATGTTACAAAGGAAGTCAAACGTGTTTAACGGAGAGTTCGACTCTGTTCAATCTACCCGTCTAAAGAAAAGGCTATGCCCTTAAAAGAGCATAGTCTTTTCCATCGATATAAGTATACCTACAACGGAACAGTGATGCCTATGTTCGTGCAGTGGTAATAAATTTTAGCTTCGAATAAATTGTATAGTACGCTAGCCTTCTCCGAACTTTTAGACACGACTTCCACACACGCCACAGCATAAGCCAAAGGCAACGACGCTTCTGCCCAATAATGAGGAGCGTCTCTAAACCAGGATGTGTCATCCACTATATTCTTGATAGCCTTCACATTTTCCGTTAATTCGCCGTTTTTCTCTCCGCACCTTCACGTATTTCAATACCAATAACTCATGACAAATAGCAATTCGGTGGCATTTCACTTTGAGATATCGCAACTCCTTGCTCATTACTAACATCATTATTGCCAAGAATAACTCTATATGTTAGAAATATTAACGGCTTACAGAATAACTCGGACACCCAGATATTCTACAGCTCATGAGGAAGATATTCTAATGCAAGTGCCAGAAGAAATTAGAAAGTGTGTCGTTTTTATTGGCTGTAAGATTTCAACTACACCAGAACACATTGTTTATGGTGGTACTGCCTTTTTCGTCAGTGAAATAGTTGAAGACACGGGGTTTGTTTACTTGGTCACTGCCAAGCACAATATTCTTAAAATCACTGAAAAAAGTATTGATGGTAAGGTTTATACAAGGTGTAATTTAGAAGAAGGTATAGCTATTGATATGGAATCCCAGATTAGTTTGTGGGTTTTTCATCCTGACCCCTCTGTTGATGTAGCTGTTCTACCATTTATAGCTCCACCAAAAACAATGGATTATCGCCCCTATGATTTAATTTCCACTGCAACGCCAGAGCGCAGAAAAGAACTCGGTATAGGCATTGGAGATGAAGTTTTCCTGCCTGGTTTATTTAGATTTCATCACGGCACGAACAAAAACATACCTGTAATCCGTGTCGGAAATATTGCAGCTATGCCCGAGGAGCCTGTGCAGACCGCGAACGGTAAAATAGAAGCATATTTAATTGAATCCAGGTCAATAGGTGGATTGAGCGGTTCACCCGTATTTGTTTACTTGGGTAACTGGAGATTAATCGATAAAAAGTGGAGACAAGCATCAGGATTTACATTTACTTTATTAGGTCTTATGCATGGTCATTGGGATATAGATGAAGCCGATATTGATGTATCCATTCCAGATACCAATAAGCAACGCTCAATTAATATGGGCATGGCTATTGTGATCCCCGTAGAGAAGATTCTAGAAACAATTAAGCAACCGATATTGCTAAAAAAGCAGAGGGAATTAATCGACAAAAAATCAGCAAAAACACCACCTGTTCCTGATATTGCGGTTGATACTGCATCAGATTAGGCAATCTTTTACTCCCCGACCTACATACGCATGAAAGGGCAAACATCCCCTTATCATTCTCACGATACTATTATTCTTCATACTAGAAGTCATTTTCAATTTGCTTAACAGTAATAATACGTGACGCTAGTCTATCTATCGTATCACTATCATATCTAATACCTTTAATGACTCTTAATTTTTTTATCATTTTATTGATCTCGCTTTCCTCTTTTATAATTATGTACTTAATATCATTTGCATTAAAAGAAAGCCTAGTTTCATCCCTTTCAAGCTGTTTATTTGCATCCGCTAGAATTTCCGGTTGTCGATACACGACTTCTGATAGACTCACGGTTATTAAATTTTTATTCATCACTCTTCTATCTGGCACGTATCGCCATTCATGTTCATCATAGAATCTTACATTCTCTTTGGTAATACTCCCACCTCTGTATAAGACTCCCTCATACGGTTTTAAATACACAAGGATATTCCAAAACGTTTTTAAAGCTGCTGAACCTTTATTCTTCAAAAGCCGAATTGCTGTCTTGTTTAAGTCTTTTGCCATATCTGAATTTTTATTGAAGTAAATAACAGGATTAAGCCCTTTCCTTATCCCCCATTCCTTTTTCATTCCCAATCCATATTTCCCATATGTTTCAATATGATTCATTAATTGAGATAATGGAGTGTCACAAAAGCAAACCATCGGTATAGCACTACGTATAAATTTTTCTTTCGGTTTGTCTATCAATTCAAATTCCTCGTAACAATATCTAGGGTAAAATGTATTTTTCAGTATACCCAGAATATTCTCAAGACAAGATGTGAAGTGAAATAATGAATCAGGACTCAATCTTCTCATAGTTTTTTAATCTGCCTCTATTAACCAATTTACCCACTACCATATTAGCTGTCAATAGCATCTTCTTAATTGATCACTATTATGCCCGAAATCAAACTAGAAAGTGAAATGGTTAATAAATCCCTGACCCTATTGAACAATGAAAGAATAACTGTTTATACTTTTATTGAATAAGAAAAAGGTATAGAATATTTATACGCATCGCTGGGCAAGCATCCCTATGTTTGTTCAATGGTGAGTAATATCGGGCGATTCGCCTGATGTCCGCGTGAACGTAGGTTCAAGTGGTATAACGCCGTCTATGTCAATGGCTTGCGCTGTGGCTGTGACTTTGTAACTTGGCAAAATAGTGGCAAATTCTAAATAACGAAGAGAGGTGAGCTAATGGACAAGATTGAAGTACTTAAACGGTGTGACCTATTTCGTGAACTGGATAACGAGCAACTTAGCATGGTGGCGGAAATGGGTACTGAGCAAGTATTTGATGCGGGAACAATCATCCACAAGCAGGGAGGCCCGGCGGAGCTGGTTCATGTGATTGAAGAAGGCCTGGTAGGAATTATTCTGGAGGTAGGGCCACTGGCACAACGCCAAGTCCAGGCGGCCGTCAACTTTGAGAGCTTTGGCTGGTCAGCCATGATCCCCCCATACACGCTTACAGCTACCGCTAAAGCCTTAGAGCAGACAAAGGTAGTCATCTTTGACGGACGGGAGTTGACTGGTTTTTGTACTACCCATAGTGCGGTAGGCTGCAGGATTATGCAGGCATTAGCTCGTGTGATAGCTGAAAGGCTACGTCAAGCCTATATTCAATTACTGGGAGTTACTGATGAGGACTGAGCAATCCTTGGTATTCAATCGTCACCAGGGATTAATATTCGATGTAACAGATTGAAGGAATAGTACTTTATGGAACAAAAAACACTTAGTTCTATGATGCAAGAAAAGAGGGTCTTCTATCCCCCAGCGGAGTTGAGTAGAAAGGCGTACATCAAGAGCCTGGAGGAGTATAAAGAAATCTATCAAAGGTCCCTTGACGACCCTGAGGGTTTCTGGGGAGAGGCTGCCCAACAGCTAGATTGGTACAAGAAATGGGACAAGGTACTAGTTGAAGACTTCGGGGAAGGTAAGCACGAATGGTTTGTTGGTGGTAAACTCAATGTCTCCTATAACTGTCTGGATAGACACCTTAAGACCTGGCGTAAAAACAAAGCAGCCTTGACCTGGGAGGGAGATATCGGTGACACCAAGACGCTCACCTACCAAGGGCTATACTATAACGTGTGCAAGTTTGCCAATGTACTGAAGAAGCACGGAATCAAGAAGGGCGACCGGGTATCTATTTACCTGCCTATGATTCTGGAGCTACCAATTGCCATGCTTGCCTGTGCCCGAATTGGGGCTATCCACAGCGTTGTTTTTGGTGGTTTTAGTGCCGAGGCATTGAGGGACAGGATATTAGACTGCGATGCGAAAATGCTTATCTGTGTCGATGGCTACTACCGCAGCGGCCGTATTATCCGAAGTAAGGATAATGCTGATGCTGCCCTGGAAAAATGCCCGGCAGTAAAAGACGCGATTGTAGTTCGGCGGGCTCACATTCAAGTAAATATGCAGCCAGGCCGTGACTACTGGTGGCATGAGGAAATGGAGGCTGGAGATATAAGACCAGTCTGTGAGCCTGAGGTGATGGATGCTGAGGATCCGCTGTTCATCCTGTACACCAGTGGCAGCACCGGAAAACCTAAGGGTGTTCTCCACACTCAAGCTGGCTACCTGCTGTACGCCTACCAGACCTTCAAGTGGATATTCGATATCAAGGATGAGGATACATTCTGGTGTACCGCTGATATCGGCTGGGTTACCGGCCATAGCTATATCGTCTATGGCCCACTGGCTGCTGGTGCCACCTGCCTCATGTTTGAGGGTGTACCCAACTATCCTCACCCTGACCGGTTCTGGGATATTGTGGAAAAGAACCAGGTCAATATCTTCTATACCGCGCCCACTGCCCTCCGTGCCATAATGATGGAAGGGGACGACTGGCCGAATAAGCATGACCTGAGCTCACTACGTATCCTGGGCACGGTTGGCGAACCGATTAACCCTGAAGCATGGATGTGGTATTACAACGTAATCGGCAAAGGCAAACGCCCGATAGTGGACACGTGGTGGCAGACCGAGACCGGCGCTGCACTGATTAGCCCCCTACCAGGAGCTACTCCCATGAAACCGGGGTCGGCTACCTTGCCATTCCCCGGAATTGAGTTAGCCGTGCTCAGGGAAAATGGCTCACCGGCCGAGGTAAATGAAGGTGGTTACCTGGTGATCAAGCGGCCCTGGCCTGGCTTGATGCGGCGGGTCTATGGTGACCCGGAAAGGTTCAAAAATACCTACTTCGTCCAGTTCCCCGGTGTTTATACCACGGGAGACGGAGCCAGAGTGGACAAGGACGGTTACTACTGGCTGATGGGACGAATTGATGATGTTATCAACGTATCAGGACATCGCATAGGCACCGCTGAAGTGGAAAGTGCTCTGGTATCCCACGATAAAGTGGTTGAGGCAGCAGTAGTGGGTATTCCACACGAACTTAAGGGACAGGGCATATACGCCTTTGTTACCCTGATGGCTAATGCGGAAAAATCCGATGGGCTCAAAAAAGAGCTGGTAGCCCATGTCCGAAAAGAGATAGGGCCAATAGCCACACCCGATAAGATCCAGTTTGCTGATGCTCTACCCAAGACAAGGAGCGGTAAGATCATGAGAAGAATCCTGACCAAGATTGGTGCTGGTGAGGTTGATAACCTGGGTGACATTACCACCCTGGCTGACCCGTCAGTAGTGCATACACTGGTAAAAGAAAGGGTGTAGTGATAAGACACCTTATTTGGCTTTAGATTCAGTACAGGTCGGATTTGGAATAGGCGGACTGGTATGCACAGCCGGGGGCATAAGAGCAGCAGCAGCCCGATTGAACAATTAAGAAATAACTGTTTATACTTTTATTGAATAAGAAAAAGGTATAGTATATTTATACGCATCATTGGGCAAACATGCCTATGTTCGTGCAGTGGTGACTCCTTAACTCCATAGTAT
This sequence comes from Dehalococcoidia bacterium, assembly GCA_030606765.1. Next base: position 9,538 of record JAUWFX010000004.1, on the reverse strand, counting down.
GTCTTGGACGCCGCACAAAAACTACTGACAACTTCCTTAATGAAAATTTAACAATGTTATTATATAATAGTGCAATAAGTACTATAAGGCAAATATAGGGTATGAAGATAATCCCTGGTCCGTCGAGACATCATTACTTGGCAAGAGTTGGCATCTGGCTGATTGTGGCGACTTTGATTGTCGGCATAGCAGGCTGTGGTGAAGGTGAACCAGAAGGTCGCGACTATTATAACCTTACCATCTCCAGTACCTATGGAGGGTCCGTAACAACCCCCGGTGAGAGTGAATCGTGGTATGCCGCTAATACGACGGTCGAACTTGTCGCTGAGACTGACGACCACCACTACTTTGTCAACTGGACTGGTGATGTGAGCAACATCGCCGATGTCTATGCTCCTGCGACCAACATCACCATGAACGACCACTACTTCATCACCGCCAACTTCGTACTGGACCAAGGTTGGTATTACCTCACCATCGATAGTACCTATGGAGGGTCGGTAACCGAACCCGGTGAAGGATATTTTGCCTATGCCGCTAACACGACAATTGATCTTGTCGCCGAGCCTGACGAACACTGCCGCTTTGTCAACTGGACTGGCAATGTAGATACCATCGCCGATGTGGATGCTGCCGCGACCAACATCACCATGTTTGACTCCTACTCCATCACCGCTAACTTCAGCCCATTCGCCGGAGGAAACGGAACAGCCGAGGACCCCTACCAGATTGCAGATTGGTATCAGCTTGATAGTGTCCGCGATTACCTGAGCAGCCACTTCATCCTCATTAATGACCTCGATTCCAACTCTATTGGCTATACTTGGCTGGCGGGCCCGACAGCCAATCAAGGAAAGGGCTGGCAGCCAATTGGAATTCAGAGTTATCTATTTACCGGGACTTTGGATGGCCAGGGTTACGAGATATATGACCTATTTATCAACCGGCCTTCTCAGAATTATATTGGCCTTTTTGGCGAAGTTAGTGTGGGAGGAATCGTCCAGAATATCGGTGTGACGAGCATCACCATAACTGGCTATAATTATGTTGGCGGTCTGGTGGGATATAGTTCAGGAACTGTGAGCAACTGCTATGCCACTGGCACCGTGACTGGCGAGTCGTTTGTTGGCGGTCTGATGGGAAGTATTGTGTATGGCAGTGTGACCAACTGCTATGCCACTGGCGACATAAGCGCCCATGTGGATGTTGGCGGTCTGGCGGGATTTAATGATTATGGTACTGTGAGTAACTCTTATTCTACGAGCAGCGTGACTGGCAACTCGGCAGTTGGCGGTCTGACGGGAGGGAATTCAGGCAATGTTAACAACTCCTATTCTACCGGTAACATCACTAGCACTATTGAGTGTGCTGGCGGTCTGGTGGGATATAATCGGGGCAGTGTTAGCAACTCTCATTCCACAGGCAGCGTGAACGGTGATTATACTGTTGGTGGTCTGGTCGGATGGAATTATGCCGGCAGCGTAAACAACTGTTATTCCACAGGCAGCGTGACCGGCAATTTGGGCGTCGGCGGTCTTTTGGGAGTGAATGGAGGGAATGCGTATGATTCCGCTGGTGCTGTAAGCAACTCCTATTCCGCAGGTAGTGTGACTGGCGATTATACTGTTGGTGGTCTGGTCGGATGGAATCTTAACGGCAGCATAAACAACTGTTATTCCACAGGCAGCGTAACCGGCAATCTTCGCGTCGGCGGCCTCTTAGGAGCGAATGGACAGAATGAGATTGATGTTCCTAGTACTGTGAGCAACTCCTATTCGACCGGCACCGTGACTGGTAATATTGGTCATCCGTCCGTTGGCGGTCTGGTGGGACAAAATTGGGAGGGCACCGTGAGCGACTCCTTCTGGGACACCGAAACCAGCGGACAAGCTACTTCGGCTGGCGGGACAGGCAAGACCACAGCACAAATGCAGGACATCGCCACCTTCTCAGAGGCAGGCTGGAACATCATCGCAGTCGCCAATCCCGGCACGCGCAATCCTTCCTACATCTGGAATATCGTCAATGGAGTGACCTATCCCTTCCTGAGCTGGGAGCCGTAACTCTTTATACAGCCATTTTCGGGCCATTAACTCTAAAGGAAAACGGAATCGAATATTTGTACGCATCGCTGGACAAACATCCCTATGTTCGTACAGTGGTGAATAGGTACGAATCAGCCTCAATCACAAGGTTAACAAACGTAAAAACAGAGAGCCAGGGCTGAACCCATATCACCCAATTTATGGACTTTTTACCAATGCTGATGAAATTCTGGGGAAAAACTTAACCGCACGGGGTATAATACACCAGGAATTAAGATTTTGGGGAAACTAGACTCTTACGGTAATAGTCATGCTTAAGGAGGAGATTGCGATGAATTATGAGAGCTTTCTCGAATTGGTTAAAGAAAGAAGGACCATCCGCAGGTTTAAGCCAGACCCTATACCTGATGAATATGTGGACAGGATTATTGAAGCTGCTCGCTGGGCTCCATCGGGCTTTAACTCGCAGCCATGGGAGTTTATCGTCATCAAGGATAAGAAATTAAAGGACGACGTTATTCGAATTATCAGACCGCCCCGTCCAGCCGGAGCCTCGGGATTCTCCGAATTGGAAGATATGTGTGAGCCCTGGATGCGGCAGAAACGACAGCCCTGGCTTGACCCGGAAATGGAGTACCAGAATGCCCCTGTTCTTATATTACTCTTTGGCGATACCAGAACTCAGGTGGGGTTACCCATGGAGGTAAGATGTGACCCGCATATAAAACAATCAATCTACCTTTCCAGCCTGGCCAACGCCTTTCTGTATATGCACTTGGCGGTTACGACGCTGGGTCTGGCCAGCCAGTGGGTATCTTCGGTGGCATCACCTTATAACCACTGCTTACTGAAGAACCTTTTACGCATACCCAACGAGATGGAGGTCTACGATATGATCGCCCTGGGCTATCCTGCTTACAAATCGAGGCCCAAGCTGATGAAGCCGCTCGACAAGATGGTTCATCGTGACTACTTCGGCGAAGAAGATTTTCGCACTGACGAAGAGGTAAGAGACTTTATGAAGAAAACCAGAGCCTGGGTTTTCACCACCCACCGACGTGGGGTGGATAAGAATATGGTGGGGTGAACGGTGGGATTTGCCCCCACAATCTCCGGGCCGCGGAACTGAAATCCCGTTCAGCATAGCAGTTTAGCTTCAAAGTCAGTGGAAAACAAGCCTGTTGTATAACTTCTAAGCAAGCGGCAAAGTAGGTAGAATGGTCAATGACTCACTATCGGAGATCTGGTAATAGTGTAAAAGAATCAAACGCCCTGATGTTTGTTTTACAGAAACAAAATGCTTTAAGTGCTATCTTCAATACGCTATAATATGATTCTAACAAATGAAAGAAATATTCCGTGATAAAACGAGAGATAAATTAGCTCAGAACCTCAACTCCTTGGGTATTAGAGCGGACTTGGCTGAACGTGGCCGGGTGGAAGAAAAAATAGAGAATTCATGGTATCAACGTTCTTTGGGAATTATGGACATACCAGAAGGATTGGTCAGATGGATAAATATCTTGAAAAAAGACGGGAGTAGAAACAGCCCTCCTCTATGGTGGGTCATTCTTGTTATACCGGATGAGAGACCCCTCACAAATCACCAAGCGGTTGACATCAAGACAATAAGAAAAAAGGCATTTCCATTGTTCGGGAAAATAGTCGAGGTGACTTGGAAAGGTAACGATCATCATACTGGACTAGTCGAAGTTCTTTCCAACGATGAAACAGTAAAAAACCTAGCGAAAAGGATTGGCAATTTGGTAATTCACAGTTATGCCAAAGAATTTCAAGGGTGGACATTGCAAGTGGATAGGCGATTTGAGCCAACAAACCAAGATTGGGCAACTATTCAGAAGATTGCTAATTATATCCTTTCATCAGCTCGCGTCTACTAGACTGAAACGTACGCATGAAAAGGTAAACATCCCGATGTTTGTTTAGTGGTAACCTGTTTGGTGTTCGACCAGGAACTTAAGTTGCAAGAGCGATTAAGCTAAGGCAAGCCCACAAATACTATCACCAAGCCTACTGCTATCATTGCCACACCCAAAGCTAATAAACCAATCAATAGTTTCTTACTCATATGTAGAATCTTTTCTAAGCAAGTAGCTTGTTATAATACTCTAACGCCAAACAAAAAGAAAGGATTGGTTCTATACTCAATAGCTAAACATCACGCATGCGGCATGGTGAATGCTATTCCGCAATAGGGAGAGTGAATGCAAAACGGCTTCCTTTTCCCAGCCTGCTCTGGACTGTGATTTTGCCGCCATGGGCTTCCACCAGCCGCTTGGCAATAGTAAGACCCAGACCACTGCCTCCGGTGACTTTGGCACGAGATTTGTCCACTCTATAGAAGCGCTCGAAGATATTAGGCAAATCCTCAGCAGGAATGCCTTCGCCAGTGTCCGATACGCTAACCTCTACCCAGTCACCTTGTTTTACAGCAGCCACATTGATAGTGCCTCCCTTATGAGTATAAGTCACCGCATTTTCCAGAAGGTTATGCAGCACCTGGTTGACCCGTTGCCAGTCAATGTTAACCGGTGGCAGATTATCAGGCAGGTCAAGGGACAGCGATATCTCCTTTGCTGCTACCTTGGGTTGCCAGGGAGTTACTGCCTGCTTAACCAACTTGGTGATGTCTTCCGACTGATAAACCAGCTTCAGCTCGCCGGCTTCAACGAGACTTAGCTCCTGGAGTTCATCAACCAGTCGTGAAAGCAGAGCTGCCTCTTCCTTGAGGGAGCGGATAGTACCGGCATCTGGCTTTATCACCCGATCGCGAATTGCCTCCAGATAGCCTTGAATGTTAGAAAGGGGAGTTCTTAGTTCATGAGCAACATCAGCAACCAGATTTCGTCGTAGTTGCTCGGCGTGCTCCAAGTCGGCGGCCATGGAGTCAAAGGCTTGAGCCAGTGCCGCAACTTCGCCTTCGCCCTTTAATTGAACCCTCTGAGACAAGTCTCCCCGTCCCAATCGTCTGGCAGCCCTGGCAAGGACACCGATAGGTGACGTTATTCTCCGCGACAGGACAAAAGTCAATAGCAAAGCGATGGCCATTGCCAGCGAGCCTCCCAGGAGAAGAGTGCGATTTATTGACGTGGATAGCCTTAGAAATGGAGCAACATAAAATTCCGCCGTCGGGTCAAGAGTGATGTAGGCTCTTCCTATAAGCTTTTGGCTCAAGGTCAGCTCGAGAGGACTTTCTTGTGAATCGGTGTAGTTCGTCCCTAGAAGTTCTCCTTGGGAATCACCTACAACTGTCCCGTTACTGGCGACCAATATAATATGTGTCCCGGAGACATGCGCTGTATCTTCAACCACGGACTGGACGCCCTCCCAGCTTCCTTTGTCCGAATAGAAGACATATAGTCTGTACCGTATTTGACTAGAACGATATTGCGCACTTATTTTATTATAATTTTCCATTTCGTCAGCGATGCGCTGACTGACGAAGAAATATATGGTGCCGACAGTCACCAATATTATCACTGCGAAAGTCACCGAGAGACGGAACCACAACCGATGCGTCACTATTCCCCTCCGACAAACTTATAGCCGACTCCATATATCGTCTTTATATATTTAGGGTGGCTGGGGTCCGGCTCCAGCTTTCGGCGCAGGTTGAGTATGTGAACATCAATGGTGCGGTCGAAACCTTCAAAATCATAGCCTAAAGCCTCTTCAATAAGGCTTGCCCGGCTGAAGACCCTGCCCGGCTCCTTGGCAAGAATTCCCAGTAACTTAAATTCAATACTAGTCAAATTCAGTGGCCTGCCGGCAAGCCACGCCTCGTGTTTCGTAAAATCCATACTAAGTTCACCGCTCTTAATCTCCTCAGGTCCACGCTCTCCGGGAAGACGTCTTAGCACTGCTCGCACTCGAGCCGCCAGTTCCTTAGGGCTAAAAGGCTTGGTCACATAGTCGTCGGCACCCAGGTCCAGGCCCGTTAGCTTGTCCTGGTCAGTAGTCCGGGCAGTAAGCATAATAACTGGTACATCGGATTCATGTCTCAAGGTACGACAAACCTCAAGTCCATCAATGTCTGGCAGCATAAGGTCAAGAACAATGAGATCTGGACGGCTTTCTCGAGCCAGGCGCAGAGCTTCAATACCATCATAAGCAGTTAGAACCTGGTAGCCGTCCCGGTCTAAGTAGAGCCTGACTAACTCCACAGTCTTTACATCGTCATCAACTACCAAAACTTTTTTGCCTGCCATCCCCAGTCTCCTGGTAATTCTTCAATCCTCCTAATGTTATAACAGAAATGTTAAGAAATTAATATGAACGACTTCCTTCACCCAGACTTTTCTTAACAAATTGTACTAACTATAGCCTGGAGTGAGCCGATACAATTCTCGTTGAACAATAAGCCATATGTTGTTGCCACCCCAGCGTTCTTATATTGACATGATTGTGTGCGCGGGCTATAATCCTTTCTGGAACGGAATATAAGGTATGGAAACGAAATCATCCCCAGACCCAGACCGTAAACGGCGACAGATTACCATTTTCGTTCGATGGTGGTGGGGCTTGCTTTAGTATAGGTCTGTGATCGAGGCATGTGTGCCCCACGTCCCACCGGACGTGGGGCTTTTATTTGTCGTGATATGGCCGAAGATTTTCCTGGGAGGCTGCCATTGGAAGTTTTGAATGAAGACACATTTAAGGAGTTGCTGGAAAACAAGCAATACAGGGAGTTGCGAGAGAGGCTAGCGGACTCAGAACCCACACATATTGCCGACCTCCTGACCAGCATACCGGCAGACGAAGCAGTGATAGCATTTCGCCTCCTCCCGAAGAGTCTTGCCATTTCTGTTTTTGACTATATGGATGGAGCATTTCAAAACCAGCTACTCGAGGCATTCAGTGACCAGGCGGCGAGGGATTTCCTTGAAGCAATGCCACCAGATGACCGGACGGAGTTGCTGGATGAGGTACCCGCCAAGGTAGCCCGCAGACTGTTACAGATACTCTCGCCCGACCAGCGGCGTGTCACCCTGCAGTTGCTGGGTTATGAGGAAGAAACGGCCGGACGTGAGATGACTCCCCTATTCGTAGACCTGCACAGCGATATGACTGTGACACAGGCTCTGGCAAAGGTCCGACAGCTGGCCATCAACCGGGAGACAGTGTATGAGTGCTATGTCATGGACCGCCGCCGCGCTCTTATGGGCACTGTTTCACTCAAGGACTTGGTCATCGCTGACCCCAATGCCAAGGTAAGCGATATCATGAAACCAGACTCGCCCTTTGTCTCTACCCACACCGACCGCGAGGAAGTAGCCAGAGAACTTCGGGAGCATAACCTGCCGGCAATTCCCGTGGTAGATGCAGAACAGCGCCTCGTCGGTACCATCACCTATGATGATGTGGCGGACATCATAGAGCGAGAGGCCACCGAAGATATCTATCGCTTTGGTGCGGTATCTGGTACAGAGCGGGGTTACTTTGCCAGCCGTATCTTCGATGTTGTCCGGCGCCGGGGGATATGGCTCCTCCTGCTTATCGTGGTGAACACGGTTACTGGCTATATTATTGCCGGGCAGGAAGCGTTCGCCGAGATACTGATACTGGCTGCCTTTATCCCGCTGTTGATTGGCACCGGCGGGAATGTGGGAGCGCAATCGGCCACCGTCGTTATTCGTGGGCTGGCTACCGGGGAGGTGAAACCAAGACGGGCTCTGGCCGTGGTCTTGCGGGAGGCCGGGATAGGTGCTATCCTGGGTATTGTCCTTGGTGCGGTTGCCCTGGGCTGGGCTTATGCGCTCGGCGGTAACCTGAAGGTGGCCATCGTAGTGAGCACGACCCTGGTGGCCATCTCGGTAATGGCAACACTGGCAGGCGGAGCTTTACCATTCATTTTCCGTCTATTCAAGATTGACCCGGCTCTGGTGTCCGCCCCTTTTATAACTACGATTATGGATATATTCGGCGTGGCGCTTTACTTTGGGATTGCGCGCATGGTACTGCTAATGTAATCAGCTAACGGGGCAAGATAGAGAAGTTTACGGGTAAAGGGAAGCTCGAAATGACGAATAGAATTATCGAAGGCCCGGGGAGAAAGTCAGGAATAAAGCGGTTGCGGAAGTTGCGAACATCAATCGCCGAAAAGGGTCTAGATGCTCTCCTGCTTTCGCAGCCGGAGAACCTCCGCTACCTTTCTGGATTTACCGGCTCCTCCGGATGGCTACTCATTTCAGGACAGAATGCCATTTTAGCTACTGACTTTCGCTATGTAGAGCAAGCTAAGGGAGAGTCACCAGATTTTGAGATTATCCAGACTAAGCAGGAGTTACGTGACTGGCTTCCTGGTTTGGTCTCTGATTTGGGGTGGCACAAATTAGGCTTCGAGGCAAATTTTATTTCCTATGAAGGTTATCACAAGCTCAGTGAGGCAATAAAGACCAGGCAAGTTAATCTTGAGCTGGTTCCCACCACTGGCATAGTAGAACAGCTTCGCTCCATAAAAGAACCTGAGGAACTAGGGTTTATCACAAAAGCAGTAGAGCTAGTCGATGCCGTCTTCGAACAAACAAAGGCAATAATTCGTCATGGCATAACGGAAAAGGAAGCAGCCTGGGAGATAGAAAAAATCCTTCGTCAAGAAGGTAGTGAAGGAATACCCTTTGAAATCATTGTGGCTTCAGGTTCAAATTCAGCTTTACCTCATGCTCGACCCACAGAAAAAGTAATTTGCTCTGGTGAACCAGTGTTGATTGATATGGGAGCCAGGATCAACGGTTATTGCAGCGACTTTAGTCGCACTTTATTCTTGGGCGAGACAGACAAATCCCTACAGGAAATTTATAATATAGTTCTCAAAGCACAGACCACTGCCATAGAGAGAGTTGAATCAGGTATGGATGCTTCGCAGGCAGACCGATTGGCTCGAAGCGTTGTTGAACAAGCTGGCTATGGAGATGCCTTTGGACATGGTCTTGGACATGGTGTTGGGCTAGCGGTACACGAATTTCCCACGCTTGGTCCCAGATCCTCTGATTCACTTGCAGATGGCATGGTTTTTACCATAGAACCGGGAATTTACCTTGCTGGAAAAGGTGGTATTAGGATTGAGGATATGGTAGTTTTGAAAAATGGCAAGGCCAAAGTGCTCACCAAGGCAAAGAAGGATTTGTTATTATGACAAGGAGCAAAGGGAACGGCGTGACAATTCACTATCGATAACTACGGAGGTTACTAAATGATTGATGCCGGAGAATTGAGAAAGGGAGCCGCCATAGAACTAGATGGCGAAATATACCAAATTCTGGAATACCAACATGTTAAGATGCAGCAAAGGCAGCCTGTAGTCAAGTTGAAACTTCGTGGTGTTCGTAGCGGGAATGTCACCGAGCGGAATTTTCAATCCGGGGATAAAGTTACACCAGTATTTCTGGAGCATCGCCCAGTCCAGTACCTTTATAGCGATGGCGACCTCTATTACTTCATGGATAACGAAAGTTACGAGCAGATTATGTTAA
>JAUWFX010000032.1 GCA_030606765.1 Dehalococcoidia bacterium | reverse complement strand
TATGATGAAGAGGAAGTCGAAGGAGAAAAGAGAACAGTTCTACACCTGCACCGTTCTCTGGCTCCTATTAAGGTAGCTGTTTTGCCCTTAAGCAGGAATGAAAAATTAACCCCTCTGGCTAAAGAGGTTTTCAACAAACTGTGTCCAAATTTCGTGACCGATTATGATGATTCACAAAGCATAGGGCGGAGATACAGGCGGCAGGACGAAATCGGCACCCCGTTCTGCGTTACCATAGATTTTGAGTCTCTAGAGGATAAGCAGGTTACCATTCGGGAGAGGGACAGCCTGGCGCAAATCCGGGTGCCCGTAGAGGAACTAGAGAAAAACTTAGCAGCCAAACTCAAGGGAGAGGCTTTCGACGCTTCAGCATTATGGGCCACAAGGCAGAAGTGAGAATTCTGCACTTTTCTGTGCCTCGTCATACAGTACATGCCTATAGAATAGGTATAAAAATAGATTTTGGACCTAATGAAAGAGAAAGGTGGCAATGATAAGACGAAATATATACAGACATTCGATCGATCTCAAACAATTAAAGATAAAGAATGCCGAAAGGGATGAATTTGCAGAAAGACTTGAAGAGATACCTTACCGTGGATACGAGGTAGAGAACATAACCGATGGAAGAAAGATTGTTATTGTGAAACCGGGAGGAAAACAGGCATGGGGGAAAATACGGAAAGAAGACTTCTTCGTTTTCATTTATAATCCATCAGAACAAAGTCTTTGGCAAATAACCCACAAACAAATACACGAGGATTTAAACGAAAAAGCAAAAGCAGATAAAGATGCAACTATTGAAATCCTTGAAGTATTTGAAAGAGTCTATAACGGTGAAGACCCTAATGACATCTTAGAGTCACTTGCCTTGAACAATCCAACAGGAGAAGATCCAGAAGCTCTTTTGAAAGCATACAAATGGATTTGGGGGCAGGAAGATGTTAATTATCCAACGGGGCAAGGAAGAGCTATGTCATGGGAAGGTTTGAAAGGACTTTTAGAATCTTTGAAAAAGGTGTAATCTCTTAGAAAGCTGTCTGTAATTTACAGGTAGTACAGGTAGGAAATAGCATGAGATACAATGAAGCAGGAGAAAATAATACCTTGCCGTTAGTGGTCATGGAGCGTTCTGAATATTCTCCAAATCAGTGTGTTTTTCGAAACGATGGAATCGGGGTATGGCTCTATCATGCCAATTGCATCGAGTTCATGGATATGCTTATCAGCAAATACCCCAAGGGCAAGTTCGATATGATTTTTGCAGATCCACCATACTTTCTATCAAATGGCGGCATTACCTGTCACGCTGGAAAGATGGTTAAGGTTGACAAAGGTCAATGGGACAAATCGAGCGGCCCCGAAATGAATCATGAGTTTAATTTGGCGTGGCTTTCTAGATGCCAAAGAATACTGAAGCCTAATGGAATCATTTGGGTGTCCGGAACACACCATGTAATCCATTCCGTTGGCTATGCCATGCAACAGCTTGGAATGAAGATTCTCAACGATATTGCTTGGGAAAAGCCTAACCCACCTCCAAACCTTTCTTGTCGCTATTTCACACATTCGACGGAGACAATAATATGGGCAGCCAAAACTGAAAAATCAAAACATTGTTTTAATTACGACAAGATGCGTGAAATCAATAAGGGCAAACAGATGAAAACCGTGTGGTCTTTCACGGCGCCGAACGGAGAGGAAAAGGAATTTGGAAAGCATCCTACTCAAAAGCCGGTCGCTCTTTTGGAAAGAAGTATCTTGGCATCAACGAATGAGGGGGATTTAATCTTTGATCCTTTTTCTGGTAGTTCAACTACTGGTGTAGCCGCAATAAACACTCATCGAAAGTTTGTAGGAACGGAGCTTGAGTCCGAATTCATCAATCTGTCTATTGCCCGATTGAAGCGTGCGATAGGCATCCGACAATCATCTCTAATTTTCGTACGCTAACGGAAATCATAATGGAAAGAGAAGACGCAATCAGAAAACTGAAGGAATTGGAAGGTATGGACTTGGTAGCATTTGCTAATCGATATGATGTCACTGTTTGGAAAGGCGGCAAAAAGAATAAGGGTTGGGCAGGGCATGTGCTTGAACGGTATTTGGGTCTTCCGCTAAATTCAGCCCAATCGCCAAATTTCGGTTCATGGGAGCTTAAGATAGTTCCTCTCAAAAAGCTCGCGAACGGTAAAACTGTGGTTAAAGAGACAATGGCTATTACCATGATCGATCCGTACAATGTCGCTAAAACTCCTTTTGAACAAAGCCACCTGCTTGCCAAGCTCAAAAAGGCAATTGTATGCGCTCGCCTGTTTGAGTCTCAGAACGAAGAGAGATCGATTTTTGTGCGAGTCGCTGCATTTGACCTTAATGACAAAACCGTGTATGAGCAAGTCAAAAGGGATTATGAAGAAACGAGGCATTGTATTTTGACAAAAGGATTTGAGCATCTTACAGGTGCAATGGGTGTGTTGGTTCAACCGAGAACCAAGGGAGCTGGTCATGGCAGTATCAGCAGGGCTTTCTATGCACGAACTCAATTTGTCGCAAAAATACTTGGGATCGAAAAGGCCTAACAAGGCACTGCACCGGACGCGGCAGAGCTGCGCCCGGACCACAATTAAGAGGACACCATACATATCTCTTGAAGTAGTTGAGGAGGCGACATAATCTTTGGAATTAAGTATGGTGTCCCCGAAATTTAATGATTAAGTATAGAAAATGGGTATAAAATATAGATGTTGGGTGAGAGAGATAATATGCTCGAAGGGAACTCGTTAATTAAGCTTAGTGACATTTCGAAACCTGCAACCGTTTTGATTGAGAAGATATCTGACGCCATCGGTGGCATATTCAAACCCTACCAAATAAGGCGAGTAGCACAAGCAGAAGCCGAGGCGGATAAGATACGCGCAGTTGCGCAAATTGAGGTTACCGAGCTTCAAAGAAGAGCCATGGCGCGATTATTTGCAGAAGAAGCAAAGAAACAAAACAATATCGAGACAATTACCAGCATGGCACTTCCCGAGGTTACTGAACAGGCGAGACCTGACCAAGTTGAGGATGATTGGATCACACATTTCTTTGACAAATGCCGACTGATCTCCGATGAAGAAATGCAGAGCCTATGGGCAAGGGTTCTTGCGGGCCAAGCCAATTCTCCGGGTAGGTACTCAAAAAGAACCGTTGAAATTCTATCTGATTTAGAAAAAGCCGATGCAATACTATTCGCTAGGTTGTGTAGCTTCGGCTTCGATATTGGGGGGTTTTTCCCTCTCATATACGACAAAGACCATAGCATCTATACCGATCATGGAATCAGCTTCATGGCAATTTCCCATCTCGAAAGCTTGGGCCTCATTCACTTCGACGCCTTATCCGGATATGTCCGAAAAGGGCTTGGGCAAAAAGGTTTCGTCCATTACTTTGGTAACAAGGTATGGATAGGATTCCAAAAGGCTGAGAACAGCGAACTTAAACTTGGACATGTTCTCCTAACGCAAGCCGGTCAACAGTTAGCTCCAATCTGTGGTGCTCAACCTCGTGAAGGATTTGTTGATTATGTGAGGGAGAAATGGAAGAGCTTTGGCTACAAAACAGAACCAGAGTCCTAACGAGGGCATGCACCTGACGGGCTACGCCCGCAGGTGATGCCCAGCGCGTTGAGAACTGCGAAGATATAATGAAGGGAAATGGATTTATCGCTAACTAGAATCCAGAGGGGACATCATACATATCTCTTGATGTAGTTGAGGAGGCGACATAATCTTTGGAATTAAGTATGGTTTCCCCCGAAATTGTATGGCAAAACATAATAGCTTGAGAGGAATAGTAATGAAACGCTCAACATTAGAGTTGCTATGTTGTCCTGGTTGTCAAACTGAGCTTACACTTCGCGATGAATTAGATAATACAAGTGGGAATGAGGGGGAGTTGTTTTGCCCGCACTGCAAAAGAAGCTACATCATCAAAAACGGCATTGTGCACTTTATCGGTTTACAGGAACTGGAGGGTCTTAACCGACGTTTCGCTCGATTCTATAATAGATGGTCACGCTTCGAAACAATTTTTGATTGGTTATCGTTTTTGCCTATGGGTGGAGAACGCAAGGCCCGCACAGAGATTTTGCACAGATTGGAACTAAACAATGGACGAATTCTGGAGGTTTCGATAGGGTCTGGTGGTAATCTTCCTTACCTATTTGAGTCTCCAAAAGCGGGTGACATATATGGCCTGGACATCTCAGTGGCGCAGCTGACTAATTGTCGCAGGTTGGTCACAACCCGAGGATGGCCGGTAGAGCTTTTCCTGGGGAAGGCGGAAGAGTTGCCTTTTAAATCAGACTCATTCGACAGTGTTTTTCACGTTGGTGGGATCAACTTTTTTTCTGAAAAGAAGAAGGCCATTGATGAGATGATCCGTGTTGCCCGACCGGGAAGTAAAATAGTAATTGCTGATGAATCGGAACAGGTAGCCCGAACCGTGGCTCGTTTCCTCCGTTTGCCGCGTTCAACTCGGGATAATAAAGTAGACACCTCCGTTCCTGTTCATCTGGTCCCGGAAACAATGAAAGAGGTACTCGTAGACGGTATTTGGAAAATGCATGGTCAGTATCACGGGTATTGTCTGGAATTCAGGAAACCGGGATGAGGAGATAGTCAAGTTAATTCTACTTGATTAACTTAAACTCTACCACGTCCACCAGGCCTAAATCAGTCAGCCTGAGCTCGGGAATCACGGGCAGAGCCAGGAAAGACAGGATGGCAAATGGAGCCGGAGGCAGATTCCCCAGGCTGGCGGCAGCTTTCTCCACTTGTTCATACTGGGACACGACTACATCCAGCGGCTCGGGGGAAAGCAGGCCAGCGATGGGCAAGGGTAAAGAAGCGAGAATCTCCAGGTTGGCGCAAACAACCAGCCCGCCTTGCAGCCTATTAATTTCCTCGATTGCCTTCAGGATGTCGAGGTCATTGGTACCCACCGCTATTATGTTGTGAGAGTCGTGAGCGACTGATGAGGCCAACGCTCCCTTCTTTAAACCAAATCCCTTCACTAATCCCAATCCGATGTTGCCGCTAGCCTTATGCCGTTCCACCACCACCAGCTTCAGAATATCTCTCTCCAGATCAGGCATAACTGTCCAATCCACAACTTTCATCTTTTCCACCGCTTTCTTGGTAACTATCTGTCCGGGGATGATTTCGATGACCGGATAGGTCTCATCGGCAGCGGCTATTTGCAGCGATTTCCCCATAGGAGGCTTAATGCGTACCGTGTCTCTTAGCTCCAGAGTAACAGGGGGTAGGGGAAACAAGGGCTTGCCTTGCCGCGCCACCAGTTTTCCCTGGTAAAACACCATGTCTATCTCTAATTTAGTTAGGTCAGTGATGGTTATAAGATTGGCTATATAACCCGGGCCAATGCCTCCTCTATTATAAAGCCTGAAATACTCGGCAGCGTTAATCGTCGCCATCTGAATTGCCCGGACTGGCTCCAGACCTCTGTCAATAGCCTTTCGTACCACAGCGTCAATATCGCCTTCCCGAAGTAAATCAGAGCAACTGCGGTCGTCCACCACAAAGAAGCATCTTTTATAGGTATTATCGGTAACCAGAGGCAGAAGGGCGTCCAAGTTCTTCTCTGAAGAGCCCTCCCGAATCATGAGGTACATACCCCGGCGCAACTTCTCCTTTCCTTCTTCCAGGGTAGTGGATTCGTGGTCAGAAAGAATGCCAGCGGACAAGTAGGCATTTAGCTCCTTGCCAGCAAGCCCCGGAGCGTGCCCATCGATAACCTTGCCATTTGAAGCACTGATTTTCTTTAAAACCTCTTCATCCCCGCTAACCACGCCAGGAAAGTTCATCATCTCTCCCAGGCCGATTACATTGGGGTAAGCTAAAATTTTCCTTATTTGCTTAGAGCTTATTCGGGCGCCTGATGTCTCTAGATGAGTTGCTGGCACGCATGACGGTGCCATGAATAACATATCCAGTGGGAGCTTTCGCGCCAAATCCGTGACGAATTTTACGCCCTCAGATCCACAAACGTTGGCGATTTCATGTAAATCAGTGACCACAGCCAGAGTGCCTCTGGGGACCACGGCTTGAGCATATCTTGCCGGGTGAAGCATAGAGCTTTCTATATGCGTATGTCCGTTAATCAGCCCGGGAGCTAAAAATCCACCCTGTAAATCGATAATTTCCTTTGCCTTATCATAATCACCTACTCCGGCAATTCTATCGCCATAGATAGCCACGTCTGCTTGCTCTATTTCTCCAACAAAAGTATTTACTATCCGGGCATTTTTCAGGAGCAAATCAGCGGGTATTTCCCCTCTGGCTACAGAGATAAGCTCCTTTAAACTCATTTATTAATCCTCCAGGACATAAATATCGGGCAAATTGCGGAACCTCTGATCACAGTCCAGTCCATATCCCACGACAAATTTATTGGGCACGGTGAAGCCACGATAGTCAATGGGTACAGGAACCCTGCGCCGAGATGGCTTGTCTGTTAGAGCACAGAGCTTCAACGAAGCAGGCTGCTTCTTCTTCAAGTAATCGAGCAAAAAAGAGATGGTAATTCCAGTATCCACGATATCCTCAATCACCAGGACATCTCTGCCTTTTATAGAAGTCTTGACCCCTTGAACTACTCTCACTTTGCCCGAACTCTCCCTGGCAGCGCCGTAGCTGGAGAGTCTGATAAAATCAAGCTCCAAAGGCAAATCAAGTTGGCGAATGAGGTCAGCCATAAACACAAAAGACCCTTTGAGGACGCCAATAAGCAAAGGCTGTTTATCTTGATAATCCCTCTTTATTTCACAAGCCAGCCTGTCTATAGCTTTGGCTATCTCGTCACGGCTGATAAGAATCTCGAGTTGTGGCTGAAAGATCAATATATCGCTCCCAAACTAGTTACTATGATAGCATAATCGCATCTGGTTGCGGACTCTGGACTTTTTTTGCGCCCTGTTGTATACTTAAAACAGGAAATTAAGATGCGATCCAGCCTTATCGGGAAGATTGAAAAAGCCAAAAGGTATGCTCAAGAACCAGGTCGTGTCACTTTCTCAGGTTTAACCGCTGTTTTCCATGGGGAAAACGATGACCATAAGCTAAGCTATGCCAACGGGAAATGGCATTGTACCTGCCATTTCTTTTCTCAATGGGAGACATGTAGCCATATCATGGCGCTCCAGCAAATTCTAGACAAGATGTTACCCAAGGAAGCCCTTGCCTCTTCTATCGAAACTCAGCCCCTCGAGAAATAATCTAACGCTTCTGCCACCACGAACAGAGAGCCGGTAACGCAGATAATATCTGTCCTGTCTGCCAAGGACAAGGCTCGGGATATAGCTTCGCTTATAGTTTCTCTAATTTCAGGCTCAATGCCTCGCCTGCTGAACTCGGCAGCCAGGGTTGAAGGGGGGGCAGCGCGGGAATGTGGTGTCTGTGTAACTGTAACTTGTGGAGAGAGGGCAACTAACTCATTTATTATCCCCGGTATGTCTTTGTCACAGGACGTCCCGAAAACAAGAAAAATCCGTTTGTAACTGAAGTACGCTTTGATATTATTGACCAACCCTTTCATTGACGCCACGTTATGAGCACCATCAACCAACACCGTAGGGTGTTGCTGCAAAATTTGGAATCGCCCCGGCCACTTAACTCGGGCAAGCCCTCGAGCAATATCAGCGGCTGAGATGGCAAAGCCCGCGGAAGCCAATATCTCTAGAGCAGCTACGGCAGCGGCAGCATTTTCAAGCTGGTAATCTCCTAAAAGAGGAATGCTAACCTGGTATTTATTTGTTCTACCCTCGATCGCCAGCGATTGATGATGGAGGTCACCGCCTATCTTGTGCCAGGTGATTTCCTTGCCTACTTGGACCACCTTCGCTTTCTTCTCACGACAAATATCGGTGATTACCGAAGCCGCCTCTTCTGGCTGGGGAGAAAGCACCACCCGGCAGCCGGACTTGATAATGCCTGCTTTTTCCCGGGCTATTTCCTCCAGGCTATTGCCCAGAATCTGAGTATGGTCCAGGCTAATAGGGGTGATAATACAGACTACAGGTCTAGCCACATTGGTAGCATCAAGCCTGCCACCTAGACCTACTTCCAGTACTTGAAAGTCCAGCCGCTTCTTCTTAAAGTAAGCAAATACCAGCGCAGTCAATACCTCAAAATAAGTCAGTTGACTGAAGGCAGCGTCGTGCTTCATTGATTCAATAAAGGGCTTGACTTCCGCCATGGCAGCAGCAAACTCAGCTTCAGAAATCAAACTGCCATCTACGCTAATACGCTCCCTTAGAGTATGAAGGTGGGGGGAGGTATACAGCCCTGTTTTATATCCTGAATCGCTCAAGACCTGAGCAATCATAGCCGCCACACTCCCCTTTCCCTTAGTGCCTGCGATATGAATCGTCCTGGCTGCCAGCTGAGGATCGCCCATACGATTCAGCAGCTCTTCTACGTGCCTTAAGCTATAACCAGGCTGGGCATAAGATATGCCCGGAATCTGTTCATAATTAACAAAACTATCGAGATACTCTTCTGCTTGGCTGTAATTCAATTCCTGGCCTCAATATCCAGCAATTATACTACTTACTCATCACGTCTTGCTCAGTCTGTGATAAAATTCCAAAAGACCGTCTGGGAGAAGAGCGCAGGCAAAGAATTAAGTGAAGATCACGCTTAAACCGTTAGGTAATATAGCTGACGAAATAATGGAGAAGCTTAAGGATAGGGTTGGCGATATTTTCCATTGTCCCACGGAAATAAAAGCAAGTTTTAGCGATTTGGCCCAGGCTTACAATCCCCAGAGGAAGCAATACTTTTCCTCAAATTTGCTCGCCTCTCTTAAAAAGTCGCAAAGAGATGAAAGGGTTGTGGGTATAACTGATGTTGACCTTTATGTCCCCAGGCTTAACTTCGTATTTGGTGAAGCCGATATCGTCTCCGGAACAGCAATCGTATCCCTGTGTCGACTAAGGCAAGAATATTATGGCCTGGCTCCAGACGAAGCTTTATTTCTGGAAAGAGCCACCAAGGAGATAGTTCATGAAGTGGGGCATACATTTGGCCTGGGACATTGCCCCAATAACAAGTGTGTCATGCACTTTTCCAACAGCCTGGCCGACACTGACTTGAAGGAGGCAAGTTTTTGTAGTAGCTGTCGTCCCAAGATAATCCTTTGATATAGCCCAAGAATTTGATATAGTAGGAAAATTGTAAATAACTTCCTACTCAGGAGGTAAAATGCGAGGGCGAAGAAAATTGGGAAGGGGTGTGGCCGTGGTGGGCGCAGGGATGTCGCAATTCGGCATGTTTGGAGACAAGGACTCCAAGTACTTGTTTGCTGAAGCTTTCAATGAAATGCTTTCCACAGTAGATAAAGGGATAGACCCTAAAGATATTGATGCCCTTTATTTGGGCAATTTCACAAACGATTTTTTTATACATCAAGGGCACTGGGGTCCCATAATCTCAGATTTGATCGGCCTTACACCGAAACCAGCAACTCGGACGGAGGGTGCCTGTGCTGCAAGCGCACTGGCCTTTAGAGAGGGGGTTTTTGCCATAGCTTCAGGATTTTATGACGTGGTCCTGGTTGGTGGAGTCGAGGAAATGTCGAAACGCAACACAGAGGAAGTTACACAGGGCCTGGCAATGGCAGCTAGTCCTTACGAAGTGAAAGCAGGATTTACCTTCCCTGGTGTTTTTGGTGCCATGGCCACTGCTTATTTTAACAAATATGGAGCCAGCCGGGAGCATCTAATGAATGTCACCATAAAAAGTCATAATAATGCTCGCCTCAATCCTAAGGCACAGTTTAATGTCTCCATCCGTGATATTATGAACCAAAGGATTGAAAGGGCTAAAAATAAAGGGGAGCCTATACCTGCCTGGAGAGACGAAAAGGAATTCCTCCGCGATCCCAGGGCTAATCCCGTGGTTGCCTGGCCCATGCATCTCTATGATTGCTGCCCCATAAGCGACGGTGCAAGCTGCGTTTTGTTAGTAGCAGAGGAAATAGCCAAAGACTTCACCGATAACCCCCTCCATGTGGTCGGTATAGGGCAAGGGAGCGGCAAAGGCTTACATGCCAAAGAAGACCTTACCTATTTTGAAGCCACGAGATATGCAGCACAAGAAGCTTACGAGCTATCGGGACTCAAGCCCGAAGATGTACAAATTGCCGAGGTGCATGATTGCTTCTCCATAGCTGAAATTATTCATCTCGAGGATCTGGGATTTTTCAAGCCAGGGGAAGGATACAAAGCGGTAGAGGAGGGCCTGACAAGATTGGATGGCCCAAAGCCAATCAATACCTCCGGGGGACTTAAATGCAAAGGCCATCCCGTAGGGGCCACAGGCACCGGGCAACTTGTTGAAATTTGGAAACAATTAAAGGGTGAAGCTGGAGAAAGGCAGGTTCTCATTAAGGATTTACGAATCGGGGCAGCCCAGAGCCTGGGGGGGACAGGAGGTACCTGTACGTTTACCATTCTGGAAAGAAGATAAGAAGGAGACAGAACGAATGGAAGAAAGGCCCTTCAATGATATTTCTTACGAACGATTTCTCAGCGAGGAGAAGCTGATGGGGTCGAGGTGCTCGAAGTGTGGTGTCCTTTTCGTACCTCCTCGCTCCATTTGTATTGAGTGTCATGGCACTGAAATGGAATGGGTTGAGGTGAAGGGGAAGGGCAAACTTGCCGCCTTCACCTGCATAGCTATAGGCCCTCCACTCATGATAAAAGAAGGTTACGATAGACAACATCCTTATGTTTCGGGAGTCGTACAGTTGGAGGAGAGGGTGAGGGTTGTTGCTCGCATTGAGGGAGTGGATGGGAGCAAGCCTGAAACCATAACAATTGGCACTCCTCTTCAGGTAGAGTTCTTACATAGGGGCGAAGGAGAAAACTCGACGACCTTTTTGGCATTCAGCCCTGCATAGCCCTGTATTAGAATGCCGGACTGTGATTTGGCTTCGCTCAGATATCTGGATTGCACTGCCTGAGAGGAAATTCTGGTAAAAGGAGATTAAAGCATGCAAAAAGAAGTAGTTGTCGTTAGTGGTGCCAGGACAGCAATTGGCGCTTTTGGTGGTTCTTTAAAAGGTATACCTGTTGTTGAGCTAGGTGCCGCGATGATCAAAGAGGCGCTTAAGCGGGCAGGATTAAGGCCGAAGTCAGATGAAGAATTACTCAGTTATGGCCCTGACGTACTCAAGCCTGATGGAATAATAGAGTTGGAGAAAAAACACTATGATTACGATTCTTCTCTGCGTCCTATTCAAGTTGACGAAGTAGTTATGGGAAATGTTCTTCAAGGAGGGCAAGGGCAAAACACAGCTCGCCAGGCCTGTATCCACGCTGGCATTCCTAAAGAGACCCCTGCCTTTACAGTGAATAAGGTCTGTGCCTCAGGTCTAAAAGCTATCACCTTGGGAGCAGAAGCCATAATGCTGGGCGAAGCCGATGTCGTAGTCGCCGGAGGTATGGAATGCATGAGCTATTCTCCCTATATTCTCCCTAAGGCCCGCTGGGGCTATCGTATGGATGTTGGAGCCAGGGGAGAG
Organism: Dehalococcoidia bacterium; assembly: GCA_030606765.1. The sequence continues at coordinate 1,383 of JAUWFX010000032.1, read as the reverse complement.
CTTATAGACCTCATGGTCTATGATGGATTGTGGGAAATATTCTACGGCTATCATATGGGAAATACCGCAGAGGAAATCGCCAACAGATATGGCCTCACCCGCCAACAGCAGGATGAGATAGGCTATCTTAGCCATGTGCGGGCGCGCAAAGCCATAGCGGAGGGCATATTTAAGGATGAGATAGTTCCTTTTCCTATCCCGCAGAAGAAAGGAGAGCCCATTATTTTTCATACTGATGAGCGACCTATGGATACTTCCATGGAGAAAATGGCTAAGCTCCCTCCGGCATTCCGAAAAGACGGAACAGTCACTGCTGGTAACTCTTCAGGGATTAATGATGCTGCGGCTGCAGTAGTGCTTATGTCCAGAGACAAAGCTAGAGAAGTTGGTCTCGAACCTATGGCAACCCTTAGAGCCTGGGCTTCAGGCGGGACAGACCCAAAATACATGGGACTAGGCCCTGTGCCTGCGGTAAGGACGGTGCTCAAAAAGACGGGGCTTGGCAATAAAGATTTTGATGTTATTGAGCTTAATGAAGCCTTTGCTGCTCAGACACTGGGTTGCATGAAAGAGCTTGGTTGGGATTTTGACCACGTTAACCCTCATGGTAGTGGCATATCTCTGGGTCATCCTGTTGGCTGCACCGGAGCGAGAATAGCAGTCACCCTCATCTACGACATGGTGCATAGAAATCTGCATCGCGGCCTGGAAACCATGTGTATTGGTGGGGGGCAGGGGGTGGCAGCCGTGTGGGAAAGGCCCTGAAATTTCACGAGAAGTCTGGTGTCAATATTACCATCTACAGTTAGAGCTCTTCTTAAGTCCCAAGCCTATCCCCACAAACCGCAAAAAATAGAACTGGTCCAGACCCAGATGTCCTTTATTCTCCTTACCGGCGAATATGTATACAAGATTAAAAAGCCGGTCAATCTAGGTTATCTGGATTACACTACTTTGGAGAAACGCCATTTCTTCTGCCATCAAGAGCTGGAGTTAAATAGACGCCTTTGTCCCGGTGCTTATTTAGCCGTGGTACCGATAACAATGTCATTGCGAGGAGCGAAGCAGTTGCGAGGCGAAGCTGAAGCAAACTCGGAGACCCCTCGCTATGCTCGGGGCAGGCTCCGCAATCTGCTTCGCATCGAAGGGCAAGGCAAAGCGATAGAGTATGCTGTCAAAATGAAGCAGTTGCCTCAGGACCGCATGATGGATATGCTTTTGCCCCGGGGTCAGGTAACTCTGGAAATGGTAGCAAGGGTGGCTGAAAAGCTAGTGGTCTTTCACCAAAAAGCCGAAACAAATCAAAAAATTGCCGCCTTCGGCAGATTGGATATTATACGCCGCAATTGTGATGAGAACTTCGCTCAAACCGAGAAATATATT
>JAUWFX010000145.1 GCA_030606765.1 Dehalococcoidia bacterium | reverse complement strand
TACGGCTATTTTTGTATCGAAAGCGCCATTCAGGTATTCCTTGAGAAATCGGGCGATATTAGGCGAAACACAATGCAGCGACTCCCCTGTCTCTATCACTGCCTCTGGGTCAGTTATCAACACAGGGACGCCATCATATCTATTGCCATCCCTGGCCTTTATCGCCAGCACAGCATCCACCATTTTGTTCTCTAGGACAAATTTGAGAAGAGAAGTGACGACACCGCCGCATTCAGCCCTTTTAGAGATTTCATCATCAGAAGACCGTGCAAGATACATATCTCCTTTCATTAAATTACCTCCCTTGGTGATTGCTCTTTAACTCTCTTAGCCTTGACACTTTTCAGAACTCTAGATGTGACTCGTTTTCAGCCCCCTCTATCTCGATTTATCGCTTTACCGTCACTCTGACAGCACAGACCTTGGTTTCAGCGCATTTGGCGCTGGGGTCTAAGGTTGAAATTGTCAGCACATTGGCGCGGGAATCAGAAAAGTGGAAAGGGACAAACAATAGCCCTGAAGGCACTTCATTGGTGACCTTGGCTTCAACTTCTATGCTTCCCCGCCTTGTCTCCAGAGTAACCATGTCCTTGTTTTTAATCCCTGCCTTGCTGGCATCCTCGGGGTTGACCTCAACAAAACCACGACGAACCTCGTCCACCAGCTTTGGCGTTCTTCGGGTCATGCTTCCTGTATGATAATGGAAGATGCTTCTCCCCGTGGTCAGAACATAGGGATACTCGTCATCAGGCAACTCCGCCGGAGGCTTAAACTCCACAACCTGAAAGTGTCCTAGCCCATCAGGGGTGTTAAACTTCTGCAAAAACATAGTGGGAGTGCCCGGGTGGTCTTCCGAAGGGCAAGGCCAGTGAATTCCTCCCACCGTGTGGCTTAATCGGTCATAGGTTATCCCCTTATATTGGGGAACACAGCTTCTTATTTCCTCAAATATCTCTTCGCTTGAAGAAAAACTAAATTTATCCTTGTAGCCCATTTTCTCCGCCAGCCTGCACATAATCCACCAATCAGGCTTGGCTTCACCGGGAGGTTCAACGACTTTGTTTATCTTCTGCACCCTCCTGTCTATCCAGGTATGGGTAGCTTCCCTCTCCACCCAAGTAGCTGCTGGTAGCACCACATGGGCGAGCTTAGCTATCTCAGTGGGGAATATGTCCTGGACCACGAGGAAGCTAACCTTTTCTAAAGCTTTCTTCACGTTATTAACATCGGGAACTGCCATCGTCGGATCTCCGCCGACGACATAGAGGTAAGGGCACTTATACAGCATCTCTATATAGGTAACCCCTGGCTTGGTAGGCAGGTTATTCACCCCCCACGCCTCTTCAAAGAATTTCGCCGTCTCCTCACCAACACGTTTAAATCCGGGGTAGAAGACACATAGACAGCCCATATCACCACTCCCCTCACCGTTTATCTGCCCTCTCATTGAGTTTATTCCACTCCCCGGCTTACCAGCATGCCCGCAGAGAAGAGCCAGGTTAGCATGATTCCTAACATTGTCGGTGCCAACATAATGCTGGGACATACCCTGGTCATAGAGAATGCATCCCCTCTCTGCCTTAGCGTAGGTAATTGCCGCCTCTTTAATCTTTTCCACCGGCACCCCGGTGATTTCCTCTGCCTGTTTTAGGTCTATCTTGGAGAGAAAACTGCGCAATTCATCAATCCCAGCCGTCCTTGACGCAATGAACTCTTTATCTTCCAGTCCCCCGGCCACGATGATGCTCATCATGGCATTTATCAGGGCAGCATCTGTGCCTGACCTTAATTGCAGGTGCATATCAGCCAGATGTCTTGCCGTGGCAGTTTTCCTGGGGTCAGTGTAGATAACTTTCGCCCCCTTGGCTTTAGCTCGGACTACCCTTCGAGCTATCAGGGGGAAGGTCTCCGTAATATTAACACCGGCGAGGAAGATGCAGTCAGCGAGCTCAATTTCAGGCTGGGATATCTGCATTGCCCCTGAGCCCATGGCAGGAATTAGAGCCGCTGCTGCTGGAGAGTGACATAATCTGCCGCAATACTCTATATTATTAGTACCCATCACCAAGCGGGTAAATTTCTGCATCACATAAGCATCCTCATTGCTATTCCGACATGAGGCGATGAAGCCAAAATCCTCTGGACTGGCTTCCTTCAGCTTGGAGGATATTAAGTCAAGAGCTTCGTCCCAGGATGTCTCCCTAAGTGTGCCATTCCTTCTCACCAGTGGCATTTTCAGCCTGTCTGCACTATAGAGAAACTCATAGGCATTCTTGCCTTTAGGGCAATTAGCCCCCTGGTTTACCGGGTGTTCTTTCCAAGGTTCCTGTCCTATTATCTTGCCGTCTTTGACGACCAAGTTCATGCCACACCCGCAACTGCAATAGGGACATATTGTCGACACATATTCGATGCTCATTCTTGCCTCCTGTTAAGCGGACTCGGGCCAAGATTTCTTACAGTCTGGGTAAAACTGCTCATAGTCTCAGCCATTTTTAGCCCCTCAGAGGCTCCAATCCATTGCAGCCTCAGCCTATCGCTACTAATTCCTATAGCCTTGAGAAAAGGCTTCAAGCCGGCGACCCTTCTTCTGGCGGATAAATTGCCCTTTATATAGTGGCAGTCTCCTGGATGGCAACCACCTACCAGAACGCCATCTGCGCCTAGGGCAAAGGCTTTCAGAATTAGCAAATCGCTAATTCTCCCTGAGCACATCACCCTTATCGTCCTTATATTTGGCGGATATTGTAGCCGTGAGGTACCCGCCAGGTCAGCAGCGGCATAGGAACACCAGTTGCAAAAGAAAGCAACTAGCTTGGGCTCAAATTTGTCCATTGGTGCCTCCTTGATTGTTGATACGGCCCGCCTGATACATTAGACAGCATGTGGTAAAATGCAAACATAAAGCAATTAGGCTTAATGCCGAATGGGCATTATACCCTGTGGGGGTATAGTATGTCAACGGAGCCTGATTCCTCCGGAGGATATGATGGTTGAAGAAACGATATCAAAAGAAGTTCTGTTGAACCGATTGAAAAGACTTGAGGGGCAAGTTCGGGGCGTTGAGAGGATGATCGAGGATGGGCGTGACTGTGAGAGCATTGTTACTCAATTGGGGGCAGTGCGCTCGGCAATTGAAGGTGTTGGGGCGCTTCTGCTCAGCAATTACACCAAGATTTGCTTTGACAACAAAACAACTGAATGTTCTGATATTGAGTCTCTGGCGCGGGCTATTGCTATCTGGAGTCGAGTACATATTGGGGATAAAACTTAGGGGATGAAAAGGGTGGCTACGAATCAGGTTAGCACTATGGGAAATAGCAATAATCGTTTCAAGGGCTCTTTTTTTCCGGTAGAAATGGTTGAGTCTAAGATTCGTGTTTTTGACTCTTTGGCCTCAGATTATGATGCTTGGTTTGAGGAAGAAGGAAGATTGATATTTGCCTCAGAGGTTGAGGCTTTGAGGCAAGCCTTACCTTTGCTACCTAAACCTTGGATTGAAGTGGGAGTAGGCAGTGGTCGTTTTGCTCAGGCTTTAGGCATAGATATTGGCTTGGACCCATCGAGCAAACTTTTGGAGATGGCTAGAAATAGAGGCATAAGCGTGTTCTTAGGCAGGGGCGAGGGAATGCCATTTCAGGATGGTGTTTTTGGAACAGCTTTCTTCGTTGTTACCTTATGTTTTGTTGATTCACCTAGAGAAACTTTGGGCGAAGCTGCCCGCCTCCTCAAAAGTGAGGGGAAAGTGGTATTGGGCCTGGTATTGAGGGAAAGCCCTTGGGGGCAACTTTATCAAAGGGAGAAAGAAACGGGCCATCGTTTCTACAGATATGCTACGTTCTATACCTATGCCGAGGTTGACATGCTTCTGATGCAAACTGGCTTCTCCATCGAGAAGGTTGTCTCGACATTGTTTCAGAACCCTGGCGAAGTAAATTACATTGAACTACCGCGACAGGGTTTCTCTGCTGACGCTGGTTTCACCGTGATCTTGGCGGGTAAAACCAGTCTCTAGGAGATAGCATAAAATGGCTGGCTCTATCATTTATGGACCAGTGCCATCCTGGCGGTTGGGAAGATCACTGGGAATTGACCTTTTATCTCATAAGGCTAAAACTTGCAATTTTAACTGCGTTTATTGTCAGCTAAGTGAAAC
>JAUWFX010000142.1 GCA_030606765.1 Dehalococcoidia bacterium | reverse complement strand
ACAATCTGGCGGATATGCTCCTCGCTTAAAGCATGGAACACGACTTGGGCATCAATGCGGTTAAGAAACTCGGGCCGGAATCTTTGATCTTTCTTCACCTCCCCCAGAACATTCTCCTTCATTTTCTCATACTCTGTCTGTTGTTTTCGTTCGCCATCGATATGAGCAGCAAAACCAATGGTCATATGACGCTTAATAAGCTCGCCACCAACATTGCTGGTCATGACTATGATGCTATTACGAAAATCAACTCTTCGCCCTTTGGCATCGGTCAAATGACCATCATCGAAAATCTGGAGCAGGATATTGAATACATTGTAATGCGCCTTTTCAATCTCATCGAGAAGAATAACACAATAGGATTTCCGCCTTACTGCCTCGGTTAATTGACCACCTTCCTCATAACCAATATAACCAGGTGGTGCTCCAACCAAGCGAGCTACATTGTGAGGCTCCATAAACTCCGACATGTCAAGCCTGACCAAAGCATCTTCGCTACCAAACATGAACTCGGACAGGGCCCTTACCAATTCAGTTTTACCCACTCCGGTGGGCCCCAAAAAGATGAAGACACCAATGGGACGCCGCGGGTCTTTTAACCCGGCTCGAGCCCTCCTTACCGCTTTAGCCACGGTATTTATGGCCTCATCCTGGCCAATTATGCGGCGGTGTAGAGCCTCTTCCATCTGTAAAAGGCGGCTCGTTTCATCGATAGTCAACTTTATCACAGGGATGCCCGTCCACATGCTGGCTACCTCAGCAATATCCTCTGAGGTAACTACAGGTCGGCCTTGTTCCTTCTTGACTTGCCACTCCTTCTCCATTGTCTCGATTCTCTCCGTTAGCTGAAGCTCACGATCACGCAACTCACCGGAATACTCATACTGTTGAGCTGCGATAGCTGTTTCTTTTTCTTTGCGTACACTTTCCAGGGCTCGCCTTGCCTCAGCTAATCCAATGGGGGCACTACCTCGTTTAATGCGTACTCGAGAACTAGCTTCATCTATCAAATCAATAGCCTTATCAGGCAAAAAACGGTCCGCTATATATCTGGTAGCCAGCGTAGCTGCTGTCTGCAGGGCTTCGTCGCTTATGTCCAACTGGTGAAATTCTTCATATCTGTGTTTAATGCCTCGCAATATTTCCTGGGTTTCCTCCATGGTAGGTTCGGCTACTAAGACAGGTTGAAACCGCCGTTCCAAAGCTGGGTCTTTCTCCACATATTTGCGATAGTCGTCCAAAGTAGCGGCGCCAATACACTGAATCTCGCCACGCGACAACGATGGCTTCAGGATGTTAGAGGCATCAACCGCACCTTCAGCTGCCCCGGCACCTACAATAGTTTGCATTTCATCAATAAATAAGATGCAATTACCGGCAGTTTTCTCTTCCTCAATAACCCTCTTCAGCCTCTCCTCAAATTCACCACGGTATTTTGTTCCCGCTACCAGGGCACCTATATCTAATGCAATTATTCTCTTGCCTTGTAATACCTCAGGAACCTCCCCGGCTACTATGTGCTGTGCCAACCCTTCAACAATAGCTGTTTTGCCTACACCTGCTTCACCTATAAGCGCGGGATTATTTTTAGTACGACGACTCAGTATTTGAACTATCCGTTCAATCTCCTTGTTACGCCCAATGATGGGGTCAAGTTTATCCGCCCGGGCTAGGGCAGTTAAATCGGTCCCAAGTTGGTCCAGGGTCGGTGTGCGTGTGGCAGCGCGACCTGTGGTATGAGTTCGCACAGCTTCTTGTTTAGCAACGCGATTAACTTCATCACGTGTGCGCTCCAAGGTAATACCAAAACTCTCTAAAACACTAAAAGCTACCCCTTCGCTTTCGCGCAGTAATCCGAGCAAAAGATGTTCAACACCTATATAGCTGGAATTAAGACGACGTGCCTCATCCACAGCAAACTCGATGGCTCTTTTCGCCCGCGGAGCAAGGTCAACCTCTCCCTTGGTGACGCGACGCTCTCCTTTTCCAATTACAAATTCTACAGCTGCCTGTATCTTACTCACCGAGATACCAAAATTACTCAAAACTTTGGCCGCAATCCCCGACTCCTCCCCTGCTATCCCCAATAATATATGCTCAGTATCAATGTAATTGTGGCCCAAGCGTTGTGCCTCTCCTTGAGCCCGAGTCAACACTCTACGAGCTCCTTCAGAAAACCTTTCAAATCCTGTGCTCATTTCAATCCTATTCGCAGTTTTAACCTACAGTATAGAGCATACTACCCTTCCCGTCAACAAGCCTAGCTTACTTGAACTAAGCGATAGGATGGTAATATGCTATAATACCACGAAATTATTATTGGAGGTTAATAGAAATGCGGGTCACTGGTGGCAAAGTGAAGGGAACTCGGTTAAAAACTCTACCAAGGCACTCCATTAGACCCACGACCAGTGTGGTAAGGCAAGCTATATTCTCTCTTTTGGAGAACAGAGCTACCAATTGGCGTCAGGTTCTTGATTTATACGCCGGCAGCGGTGCTCTGGGTATCGAAGCTCTGAGCCGTAGGGCAGAATGGGTCGATTTTGTTGACTACAGAAAAAGTTGCTGTGACATTATCAGAACCAACTTGGAAAAAATAGGGGAACCACACCGGGCTCACATTTACTGCTGTAGTGTGAGCAAAGCAGTTGCCTTCCTTAACAATAGTTATGACATTATCTTCATAGACCCACCTTACTCTGACCCTTCTACAAATAATTTACTGATGAATCTAGCTAAGGCGAAATTGCTGCGGGAAAATTCTACAATCGTGCTTTGCCACGCAAACCGTTTCTCCTTAAATTCCGACTATGATGGACTGCATCTTGTTGAGCAACGCCGCTACGGTGATACTTTTGTTTTTATATACCAAAAGGAGGTTTAACTATGGTCGTAGCAGTTTATCCAGGTACTTTTGACCCCCTCACCTACGGGCACATGGACATTATCGAACGAGCAGCAGCCTTGGTCGGCAAGTTAATTGTCGGTATCTATGAGAATCCTGCTAAACAGCCGCTTTTTCCTCTGGAACAAAGGGTAAGGTTAGTGGAAGAAGCGGTAACTGGCTTGTCCACCGTCCATGTCAAAGCTTTCAAAGGGCTGACCGTAGATTTTATACACGAGGTAGGAGGAAAGGTTATGATACGTGGTTTGAGAGCAAATTCTGACTTCGAACGGGAATTTGAAATGGCGTTGATGAACAGAAAGCTGGCGCCAGATATTGAGGTAATTTGTTTGATGACTAGCTCGCAATATCAATTTCTTAGCTCTACCTTGATCAAGGAGGTGGCTAAGTTAGGAGGCTGCCTTGAGGGCATGGTTCCTGACCGCGTGGCTGTAGCTCTAAAGGAGAAGTTTTCCATGCCTACTGGTCTTGCTAATGGTAAGCGTAAGATGTAAAATTAGTGGCTAAAAATTAAGGAGGTAATAGAAAGATGGCATACAAAATTACTGATGAGTGCATCAGTTGTGGTGCCTGCGAACCAGAATGTAAAAATGAGGCCATAACTGAGGGAGAGGAAATCTATGTTGTTGACCCTGATAAATGCACTGAGTGTGTCGGCTGGTTCGAGACACAAAAGTGTGTTGAGGTTTGCCCTGTGGAATGTTGCATTCTCGACCCCGACCGCAAGGAAACAGGGGAGCAACTGCTGAACAAGTGGCGCAAGCTACACCCCGGCGAGACTCCGGCCACCACTTAAAATAAATCTCATCAAACATTTCAGGCGGAAAGCCGTTTGGTGTAGTAAGGGATGTTTTTCATCTGATTCAAAACTGATAGCTCACTATAAGACCTTAGTGAGAGATAGCAGCTACTACATTGGTTAGTTCGGGAGAATTTTTCTACCATCTCTTTCTGGGTAGCATATTTACTGCGGTGCAGTGAACAGGGAACAAGGCTTCCGTCAGGCATTACAACAAGAAACCTTATGCCGGCCTTACAATTTGGCATGTATCCTTGTTCAAAGAATTTCAGAGTATTGAGAAGTACAGCTTTAGGGTTGGCTATGTGATTGTCTCGTTTTCTTAATGCTACAAGTGCGTTAATGTCCTGGCGTAAAATTCCAAGATCCTCTCCATTGTTGAGGCAATAATCCTCATTCCCTGTTCGCAGCGCAGTATATGCAAGATATGATATATCTACACCCCATTCAATGGCCTTTTTTGCCAAAGGCAATATTTCCCTCAGATTGGCTTTAGTGATAGCTGTGTTCAAGATAATATCCCGAAACCCAAGCTTTGCTAGCCGGGGAAGAGTTTGTTCCAAATG
>JAUWFX010000001.1 GCA_030606765.1 Dehalococcoidia bacterium | reverse complement strand
CTTATCCCCGGCTCTTACACCGTGGCTGAGGCTGACGCAGGAGATGAATGGACAGAGAGCGTGGTTACCTCGCCGGTAGAAGTACTACCAGACGCAACCTGTGCGACAGTGACAGTCAACAATGTCTATGTACCTGGCTGTCTTGAAGTGACGAAGGTAGTAGACCTTGATGATTACATGTATGCCAGCAGCGCCAACTCTACTTTCGTGATCACTGTCACCGGCCCATCCTATCCGTCAGGCACTGACCTCATCTTCCAACTGATCAATGGTGAGGTATTAGCCCCATGTAGCTTGAATGACACAGCCTGTCTGTGCAACCTGATACCGGGCAACTACACAGCAACCGAGACAGCTCCCGCAGGCTGGGAAGACCCCATTATTGTTGGCTCTCCGGCATTAGTGGAGGCTGGAGATGAGTGTGATGACGGTGCCGCCTTAATCACGGTAACCAACACTCTGTTGATACCGCATACCACAATATCGATGGAAGCAGACGTCTACGAGACGACGCCAGGTGGCAATGTCTGGCTTTACATCTGCGATACTAACGATGGTCAGGTGCCGCTGACGAATCCGAGTGTCACTCTCATAATTGAGACGATACCAGCGATACCAGCGATAGAGCTGGTCAAGGGCGATGCATACTGGAGCGTCGGTCCCCCGACCTGGGCGATAAGTCCCGGTACCGCTAACGGTGATACCAACGATGACGGTATCATGGACGTTGACGAGACGTGGTGCTGGGCGGTTCAGATCACCCTGTACGAAAGCAGTAATATAACTGTCAATGGGCATGGCACCGACCCGCTGGGCAATCCGGTGGACGGGCCGACCTATCCCAGCGAAACCGGTACAATAACAATTGACGTCGGCGCCGCTACTCGCACTTGGGGCTTCTGGAAGACGCACCTGTGGCTGGTCGAATGGATGTTAGACGACTCCGTAAATGGGCTTGGTCTTAACATCTTGCCCATAGACCTGGGCACCTGGAATGGGCAAGTGATGTCGATTAATAGCACATGCAGGTACATGGCTCTGATGTGGTCCAAGCAGGCCAGTAATTCTGACGGCGGAAAAAGAGAGAAAATAGATGCGGCCAGGATTCACACGGCCCACCAAGCTCTTGCCGCTATCATGAATTACTACATGCCTGGCGGTGCACCTCTGCCCAGCGGTATAACGCTTGCCTCCATTGCGGATACACTCACTAACGGTAATATAAAACAAATCCGCGACCTGGGTTCCGCGTTAGCTGAGTACAACGAATCGGGTGACGACGAAGCGCTTGACCCGAGCATGCCGCCTACCGGCAAGACCAACAATGCCGATCCTCAAGGTGGTAGACTAGTCGGAGAACCTTGTGAAGAGTATTGGGACACTCCGGAGGTCATCAAGGTGACGGGAAAGGGAAAGAATAAGTAAGTACCTGACCTCGTTCACATGGCAACTCGAGAAGAGGGGGCTTTCAAGCCCCCTCTTCTTCTAGTGCCTGGAGCTATCCCTCTGCATCCAGTCTCTTAATATGCAGGCTGCAATGTCATTGGCGTGTTCACCTTACCATCTCAAGGTTGGGCAAGCCTGCATCTAGATTTTAGATGATTTAAATCGAGGGCTTGCCAATGTGTGTTATTGGGTATAAAATCAGTCAATTATGTGTCGTAAGGTAGCTTCGGTTTGGTGTAACTTGTAAAGCGAGGATTTTGAATGACGAAAGCAGGCATCTCTTCCGTCCTGGCAGACGGGACCGTCTACAGTAAGAGAAAGAACTTTTGCCCTTTCTCCACGTCTCCTCCGGAGGCTTATGTCCCTATCTTGGGGGAGGAGAGAATGGAGAGGCTGCAGAAGATAGCTCAGCGGGTGAAAGGCTTAAAAATGCTAACCCTGAATGCTACTGCCCAGGGTGGTGGTGTCGCTGAAATGCTTTACAGCGCTGTCCCGTTCCTGAATATGCTGGGCATAGAAAGTGAATGGAAGATAATCCGTGGTTCCAAGGAGTATTTCGAGGCCACGAAGGAGCTACACAACTTACTACAGGGCAAGGCAGGCTCCTTCAGTCCAGAGCGTCGACAGACTTACCTGTGTACCCTCGAGGAGTGTGCCAAGCAGAATCTTATTGACTACGAACCTGACGTGATAGATGTGCAGGACCCACAGCCACTGGGCTTGAATCGCTATCTCAAAAGACCGGGGGAAACCTGGCTGTGGAGATGCCACATAGATATTGATAAAGAGACTATAGAAGGCAACCCTGGTTTGTGGAATTTCTTTACTGAGTGGGCTGGGCGCTATGATGCCGCCATATTTTCGGCGGCTCAGTATATTCTCTCACGGTGGCCGTTGCCCAAGTTCATAATCCCTCCCTTCATTGACCCTCTTTCTGATAAGAATAGGGAATTGAGCCAGGGGGAGATAGACAAGGTTCTCACTAAATACCACATAGACCCCGAAGTCCCAATTATTGCTCAGATTGGGAGATTTGACCCCTGGAAGGGAATAGACAGGACTATTGCCACCTACCGCCGGGTGAGGAAGGAAAAAGAATGCCAGCTTATAATAGCGGGTGGCTTGGCCGCCGATGACCCGGAAGGAGAGAGAATTCTGGCCCGAGTTTATGAAGACACAAAGGACGATGAGGACATCCACGTGCTAAATCTGTCGCTGGATGACCGTCTGGAGAACTCGGTAGAAGTGAACGCGTTCCAGCGGGCCGCCAGGGTGATAATGCAGCCATCTACCAGAGAAGGCTTCGGGTTGGTGGTTACTGAGGCATTGTGGAAGGGCAGACCGGTGATAGGCGCTGACGTGGGAGCCATACCCCTTCAGATTAGGGACGGCGATACCGGATACTTTTACCAGACACCACGCAAGACTGCAAAAAAGGTAATCTATTTACTGGAGAAACCCAAGGCTGCTGAGGCGATGGGCAAAAGGGGCAGAGAGTATGTGAAACAGCACTTTCTCCTTCCGGAACGGATTGCCGATTATCTCATGGCCATAAACATGGTTGTAAATGGGGCTGTCAATAAGGAAGTCTGTACTGAATGCATAATCAGCTTTTCCCCCTGGTTCAACTTGACCAAGCGGAACAGAGTCCAATTTTTGTAGTTGCTTGGTTTAGCAGGCTGTTTTCCACTGTCATTGCGAACACCTGAAAGGTGCGTGGCAATCTCAGCCCACAACAGCCCCGCCGGGATTGCTTCGGCTGATCAAAGTCAGCCTCGCAATGACAGAAGGGGGAGCCCAATAAATTGGGCAGCTACATTCTTGTCCTGGCTTTCACCGCCTTCGTACCATTTTTCTTAATAGAGAAGTGGCGTTGCTTGGGGAACTAAGGCTGAATCTAGCTGCCGAAGCACCAAACCCCACCTTTATAGACCACGCTGTAGAAGGGAGAGCCTTGAAAGTATCCTCATCGGTCCAATCATCGCCCAGTGCCAATATAAAGTCCCATTTCTTTCTCGAAATCCATATTAAAGCCGTGCGCCCCTTATTTATGCCGGTGTTTATCACTTCCACTACCTTGCTTCCTTCCAACACCTGAAGGTTTAAATTGGCAGTTATATTTGAGAGATTGTTCATCAGCTCCCGGGCTCGAAGCTCACCTAGCCTGGGGTTAGCTTTTCTGTAATGCCAGACAAGGGAGAACTCTTTTTCTTCAATGAAGGAGCCCGGGGTTCTATCCACCCATGACTCAAGTATCGGATGCACCTCTTCCTTCCACTCGCTTGTCAGGGTCTCTATCGTCTCCCATCCTCCACCCTTTTCTTTAATCCACACGCCATGTTCAGCCACCAATCCCACATCGAGACCGCCGAACCAGCTCTCCAGGGTATCTTTATCGCGTCCACTTATGAGCACTACTTCGGTTCGAGGATTCTTGGTAAGCTTTTCAAGCAATCTCAGGAGATTGGCTCCTGGCATTGCTTCCGCTGGTCTGGGTGAAAAAGGGACGAGTGTGCCATCATAATCCAATAGGAGTAATGCTTTATCGCTCTCCTGGAAATCGCTGGCTAATTTCCTCTGCATCTCATAGGTCAATGCCTTTTCTTCCATCTCCTGTTGAAGTTTCTTGGTGTAAAGCAGTTTATCCATAAATTCATTTGCCCATTGCACCACGTCGTAACGACGCAGGCGTTTCTGCATTGTGCGGTTGCGCTCTATTTGCTCTTGTTCTGGCATTTCCAGGGCTTTTTCCAATGCCTGGACAATCTCTTCCTGGTTATTGGCATTTATTATAATCGCCTCCCCCAGCTCTTGAGCAGCTCCGGCAGTCTCACTAAGTATTAAAACCCCCTTCCCGTCCGTCTTGGTTGCCGTGTATTCTTTGGCTACAAGATTCATCCCGTCTCTGAGAGGGGTAACAAGGGCAACATCAGCCAGGCTGTAAAGGGCGGCGAGGGAGTGGAAGGGTAAAGAGCGGTATAGGTACCAGACTGGCATCCAGCCTATAGTCCCATGTTTTCCATTGATTTCGCCCACAAGTCCATCTAGCTGTTTCTTCAATTGCATATAGTGTTCCACTCTTGTACGTGAAGGGACTACCAGCAAAACAAGAATTACTTTCCTCTTGAACTTCGGGTTCCTGTCCAGAAACACACTGAAAGCTTCCAACCGCTCAGGGATGCCCTTGGTGTAATCCAGACGGTCCACCGAAAGAATTACCCGGCAATCTCCTAGTTTTTTGTGAAACCTTTTTCTCTCTGCTTGCGCTTGTGGGTCCTGGGCAACACTGGAGAATTGTTCATAGTTTATTCCCATGGGGAATGCATCCGCCCTCACTACCCGATCGGCTACAGTGGTCTGCCCCATAGCCACTTCGTAACCCAATAGACGATGCACGCTGTCCAGGAAGTGCCCGGTGTAGTCATAGGTGTGAAAACCTGCGAGGTCTGCGCCTAGAAGTCCTTCCAGAATTTGTTTACGCCATGGTAACAAGCGAAATATTTCAAAAGATGGAAAGGGGATGTGGAGGAAGAAACCCATTGTTGCCTTTGGCAACCTTTCTCTTAGGAGCTTGGGGAGGAGCATTAAGTGATAATCGTGTATCCAGATAATATCATTAGGCCTGGCAATGCCAGCAACTACGTTGGCGAAAGCTGTGTTGACTCGTTCATATGCCTGCCAGAAATCTTCGCTATATTCCGCGTAGAGGGGAAAGTAGTGAAAAAGGGGCCAGATAGTTCTGTTACAGAACCCGTGGTAGTAGGCTTCGACATCCTGCTGTGAGAGAGAAACCGGGTGGCAGTTTTCAGACAGTAATCTCGCCATGATATCCTTTTCCCTTTTTATTTGTTTCCGGCCTATCCCCGCCCATCCTATCCAGATGCTGTTGGAGGATTTGTACCACGAGCTTAGACCTGTAGCCAGGCCACCAACGCTGAGCTCAACGTGCAAATCGCCTTTCCTCTCCTGAATAGTGAGAGGCAGCCTATTTGAAACAATTAACAACCTCTGCATGATTTTCTACTCCAATTCCACTTTGCAATCGTCACCTATGAACAACCTTATCTTCTCAGGGCTTTTCCCCTGTCCAGCTAATATCGTATTTCTACCAATGACACTTTCAGCTAGGTGCTTGATTTTCAAAATTTGGCAATTCTCCAGTATTACCGAATGCTCCAGGGATGAATCCTCGACCACTGTCCCGGCCCCGATGTTGGTGAAAGGTTTGATAAAGGAATTTTTTATCCGACAATTTGCCGCGATAAATACCGGACCTCGAACACGGCTGCTTTCTAATTTTGTTCCCTCCCCGATTTGGACTCTGCCGACGATGCGGCTTTGCGAATCCACTTCCCCTTTAATGTCCCGCTTCAAGAAGGCATCAAGAACAACACGATTAGCCTCGATGAGCCCATCATTGCTGCCGATGTCAAGCCACCAACCCCGGAGAAGGTGGCTTCTAATCTCCTTTCCCATCTCCAAAAGCTTCTGGATGGCATCGGTTATCTCCAGCTCCCCCCGCCAGGAAGGCTTTGTCTGAGCTATAGCCTTGTGAATCTCAGCGGTGAAAAGGTAAACTCCGATTATGGCCAGGTTGCTCTTGGGTTTCTTGGGCTTTTCTACCAGATGTACCACTCTTCCTGAAGAGTCGAGCTCAGCTACGCCAAAAGCCTTGGGGTCGGGCACTTCCTTGAGGAGAATGCTAGCATCGGAGTTGGAAGAGTGGAACTCGCCCAGGAAATCTTTGACGCCTTCCTGGATGAGGTTGTCGCCCAGGAGCATGAGAAAAGGTGAATCGCCGAGGAAGCCCTGAGCTACCTTGACAGCGTGCGCCAGCCCCAAGGGTTCAGGCTGGACTATGAAAGTAATCTTCCCTCCCCACCCTGAGCCAGTACCTATGGCTTCCTCTATGTAAGGGCCGGAGTCTGGAGATACAACGATGCCGATATCTTTGATGCCAGCTTCTTCTATATAGTCCAGCACATGAAATAAAATCGGCTTATTGCCCACTGGCAGTAGGTGCTTCGGGACAGTGTTAGTTAAAGGCCTAAGTCTTGTGCCTTTGCCGGCAGCCAGGATTAAAGCTTTCATCCAGCCACCCCACTGCTGTACCTGCTGATTTGCCCACGCATCTTCCCGAACAACTATGCCCTTTCAGTTCTACCTTAATCACTCGAAATAGCAGACCGCGCGAGGTATCGTTTCACAAAGTTTATCGCATCTGTAGACGTTGGGTCAACCTCGTTTAGTATTGACAGATAGAAACTGGAATAATCGCCCACGAGGACTAAACTCAGCACCTGAGCCAAGTCACCTTTCCCTCTGGCTTCCACGAATTCGTAACTTATCCCTGCCTTGGCCAGCAATTTAGCGGTAACCTCGTAGCGAAGCAGGTTCCGAGGATGAAGCGAAGATGAGCGCAGTATAAGCACGAATATCCTTTCCTTCGCTTCGATGGGGAATTCATAGCCGACTACTGAGTTGTGATTCAGTTCAGGGAAGCTTTCAAAGAAAGCCCAGGCCTTGCTGTTCTCGTTGAATTCCCCCTTCCAACGCTGGGCTACTTCCGAGAGCATCCCGGCTCCATAAATCACTGCTACGTGCCCATGCACCTTGGCTGCCAGTTGTTTTGCGGGATTGGAAGCAAGTGGCCTGGTTTCAATGAGGTCTGTTGACAGTTTGTTCAGAATGCCCAGCGCCTCCTGCAAATCTTCCGACTTATCTCCAAGCAAACCAAGCTTCTGAAAAATGCCCACCAGGGGAATAAGACTATGGGGGAGAGCAGCCCGGGGAGGTGCCCGGTAGTCTATCACGAAAGCAGGAATGCCTTCCTTTTCGGCTAAATCCTTAAGGTTGCCGCCCGAGGTTATGACCAGCTTTCTGGCCGGCGTTCTTAGCGATTCGGTGAACGCGGAGAGTGTTTCTTCGGTGTTTCCCGAATAGCTTGAGGCGATGACCAGGGTACTCGCATCAACAAATGCCGGCAGATTATAGTCTCTGTGCACCCGAACAGGCACTTTGCTTTCGGACAGAGCAAGCCGGCGCACGATATCGCCGCCGATAGCAGAGCCACCCATCCCCACGATAACGACATTAGATATTTTGGTATATTCGCGGGGTAGCTCAAGCTTCAGTACCTTTTCCCAGGCTTTCTGGCATTGCTCGGGAAACCCGTGCAGGTGATTCAGCATTCCCAACTTGTCAAATTGCCGATAAGCGGAGGCATTATCTAAATCAACCATGGTTAACCCTCGATATCTTGCTACCTGTACCCTAATCGGCTGAGCTATGGTTCTCGTTTAAAAGAATACTCCAATTAAGTGATTCAGGCAAGCCGTAAAGCTGTGCCACGGTTGCTTCGGCGAGTTCCTTATCTTGCGCTCGGACGTCTCGCAATGACACGCGGTAACTAGTGGACAGTCTCCTGATATTATCATTGACATCTGGATAGACTAGCGTTAACCTTATTACAATAAGCAGAAGTTCCTTTAATGTGAGATGGTCGTGGCTGGAAACAAGAAGAAAGTGCTTATCCTGGGCGCGGGCGCGGCAGGACTTGGCGTGGCACTGGAGTTGAAGAAGGGCTCCGCTGTTGCACCGGGGCTGGAGGTAACGCTGGTGGACCAGCGGAATTATCATCACCCCCTGCCCTTTATATGGCAAGTGATGAGCGGGAGCGTTGAGCCTGGTCATATCTCTTTCCCCTTGCATGCCCTGCTGAGACAAAGAGGTGCTGAGGGACCGGTTAAGTTCAGGCGGAGCCGGGTACAGGGCATAGATGTAGAGAAGAAAGTAGTCAGCACCGATGCTGGAAAGCTGAAGTGGGACTATCTGGTGGTAGCACTGGGCAGCACTACCAATTTCTTTGGGATGGCCGATGTCGAGGAAAATTCGCTGAGCTTCAAATCTTTGAGGGATGCTGTCAATATCCACAATCACATTTTGGACAACTATGAGGCGGCATTGCTGGAACGAAATGAAGAACGTCGGCGTGAGCTACTCACTTTTGTGGTGGTGGGAGGTGGACCTTCCGGGATAGAACTGGCGGCGGCTATTCAGGACTTCGTGCGCAAGGCACTGATACGGGATTACCCTTCCCTGATGTCCCAGGCCCGGGTGCTCCTGGTTGAGGCACAAGATGCTCTCTTATCTGGCATGAAGGCTAAAATGTCAGAACTGGCTATCAGCCGGCTGCGCTCTCGAGGAATTGAGGTGTTATTGAAAACTCGCATCAGTAAGGCTTGGTCAGCCGGTGTCCAGATTGCTGATGGGCAGACTATACCGACTCGCACGGTTATTTGGGTTGCGGGGGTGAAGCCGGTGGCTGTTGTGGAAGCGCTGCCTTTTGAGAAGGCGAAGGGTGGGCGCATCGTGGTGAATCAGTATCTGGAAGTCCCGGAGTCACCCGGGGTCTACGTACTCGGGGATTGCGCTTATTTATTGCAGGAGCATGGCTCGGTACCCTATCCCCCGACCCAGCAGGTAGCTATGCGACAGGGCCCGGCCTGTGCCAGGAATATCGTCCGCGCCATGCGAGGTGAGGAACAGCGTCCCTTCCGTTACAAGTTTAAGGGGCAGGTAATATATATGGGCAGGAATGTGGTGGTGGCTCAGTTAGGGAATCGTGTTTTCGATGGCTTCGCTGCCGGGCTGCTGCGGCGAGTCTATTATCTATGGATATTTATCTCATATCTCGGGCTGCCAACGGGATTCAGGAGAAAGCTGGGTGCCGTTTGTGGTTGGGTCCCTGCCTACTTCTACCATCGCAATACGGCTCACCTGGAGTGAGCGGCGGATGAAAACTGGCGTTATATGACAAAATGAAAAAGTATGGAATGTCTCTATTATACAGATAGTATTATTTCTAATAAAAGAACCCTTGCGCAGCTTTGTTTCTTGTTTGATAAGGTGCGCATATTTTATCTTCTGCCTAGTTACTTCTTATCTCCTCTAGAAGAAAGATGGGAGACAGAAAAAGATACTCCATTCTTTAGTAAATCACCTTGCGAAAAACAACTTTTTACCCGCATTCATTTTGAAAAACATAAAGAATTTATTGAAGAAAACAGAGAATTAGTAAATGCAGATATTTTACAGCCCATCCTAGTTCAACAAACACCTCCAGATTGGGAGAGCTTTGAGTCAAATGAAAAAAAGTTAATGAAGAATGGCGTTGGTTTAACTTTTGGTATTTGGGGACAATCGATGGGTATTGTTCCCGACGATAAAATATATGTTGATGCTCCTTGGTTTTCGCTATATCGTTTACAAAGCATTTCAGGAGCACTTCATTTCGCAATTACAAGCGGACAAACACCAATTAGTGATAACCCAATTTTAAGCGGATTAGCCATTAATGCTGTAATCAATTTTTCTGGTTTGGATTATCAACCAACAAAAAAAGAAATCGCAAACAATATTGCTTTCAAATCGTTATCTTTACTGGTACCGAGCTTACCTTTGTTACATCCTCAAGAAATATTGTGTTTGAGAGATGAACTTTCAGATGAGCTTGGCTATTTCAGAATAGAAGTAGATAGACTATCCCATAGTATTAGCGAGATAGACTACCAAGAGATCGAAAATATAATAAAAACTAACATTCAACCCCGCTTAGAAGATCTTAAGCTAAAAATAGCCTCATTAAAAGGCGATACTTTTCGTAAAATAGCTAGGACGTTTATGGTCGGAGGCAGTGCAATCCCTATTTTGTCACATTTTATAAATCTTCCAACAGAAGGGCAAATAGTTGCTATTACTTCCTTTATTGGAAAAATATTCATTGACATTCATGAACATAATTCTAAAATGAAAGAAATAAAAAATTTAAATAACAATAAGGGATTGATTTTTCTAATAAAAATGCAAGAAAGGTTTAAATAAAACATATAATCAGCGAATCCAGCTGTACACGGTCAAGGCGGGTTACAACACTTCACTCCCGGTAAATCTTAGCCACAGCCTTTCCCCATCGGTAATGAACTCAATGGTGCCATCCTCATCTGTGCGATGTGCATTGACTATCGCCAGGTCGTTGGCTATTTGACTCCTCTGGATTGCGCTTGCTAGACTGCTTATACATTCTACGATTACCAAATCTGAGGAGGTGAAATGGCAGACCCGAGAGTCGAAAGCGTAGCTAAGATTCTGGTCGATTATTCCGTAGAGGTGCGACCGAACCAGCTGGTCCAGATCACCGGTGGCCCTGAGGGTGCGCCGTTGATTTTGGCCGTCTATCAAAAGGTTCTGGAGCGCGGTGCTCACCCTTTTCTCCAGGTCGGGCTGGAAGAGGCAGAAGAGCTCTTGTACGCCTATGCCAGCGATGCCCAGCTTGATTATGTCCCGCCGTTTATGAAGGAAATGATTGAGCAAATCGACGCAAATATCGGGATCTGGACAGATGCGAACACAAAACGGCTCACCAATGCCGACCCCGCCAAGCAGTCCCGTCGGGCAGTGGCGAGGCGTCCCCTCTCCGACCGATTGCTCGAGCGGGCGGCTAGGAAAGAGCTTCGTTGGACCGGGACCGTCTACCCGACCCAGGCTTTCGCTCAGGATGCGGAAATGTCGCTCCGTGAGTTCGAAGATTTCGTCTATAACGGTTGCCTGGTCCATGAACCTGATCCAATCAAGGCCTGGAAGACAATCTCTAAAAAGCAGCAGCGTCTCGTTGATTGGCTGAACAAAGCCAGACAGATCCATGTCGTTGGCCCGGATACCGATCTTAAACTCGAAGTTACAGGCCGGGAGTGGATTAACTGCGACGGGCACGAGAACTTCCCCGATGGGGAGATATTCACCGGGCCCATCGAGGAGAGCGTGACTGGGCATATCAGATATACTTATCCTGCCTGCCACTTCGGCCGTGAGGTGGAGGATGTCCGGCTCCAGTTCAAGGATGGGAAAGTCATCAAGGCTACGGCGGGTAAGAATGAGCAGTTCCTGTTGAAGATGCTGGAGACCGACGAGGGGGCACGCTACGTGGGAGAGTTCGCCTTCGGGACCAATTCCGGCATCCAGCGGTTCACCAAGAATATCCTATTCGATGAGAAGATCGGCGGGACCATCCACCTGGCCCTGGGGAAGGGTTACCCTGAGTCAGGAAGCAAGAACAAGTCCGCCATCCATTGGGATATGGTCTGTGACCTCCGCAAAGGTGGAGAAGTGCGTGTAGATGGGACTCTCTTCCTCAAGGACGGGAAGGTCCTCATTTAAGGCGGGGCTTCGTCACAGTTCGTGTGACGGGCTATCCGGGCGATTTGATTGTCGCTTCACGGGACAAAGCAGAAAGGTGCACCTCGGTAGGAAGAGGGTCAGGAGCAACCCTGCATGGTATCTTGCTACGACAGGAAGCCTGCCATTGTAAGCGCCTGGCTACCGGATAGATTTCCTAGCTGTCTGCTTTCACCCACAGCCTCTCCCCATCGGTAATGAACTCGATGGTGCCATCCTCATCTGTGCGATAAACATTGTCCTCACCCAGCCTGTCAATCAGTCTCTCCACTACCTCAGGGCTGGGATGGCCAAAGGGGTTATCCGCCCCCGCCGAAATCACCGCCACCTCAGGGTCAACTGCAGCCAGAAACTGCGAGGTGGTGGAGGTCTCGCTGCCATGATGGGCTACCTTGGAGACTGAAACACAATCGACATAATCCGGTTGCCAGGTGGGTTATCGATGCGAGGCTTCCAGAATCAAAGTGTCGTTGATATACTATTATCAAGAAGCTATCATTGAATAGCAAGCGGCATACCTTTCTATTGTGAGAAAAACGTTATTTCTAGAGGCACTATATTCATGGGATGAATTCTGGCAGACAGTAGAAACGGCATGGGCATTGTTTGGTGATCTCAGACATTTCACACAAGATCAACTTATAAAGTGGGCAAATGAAAGAATCCCGACATCCCATGGAGGATGGTTTGCCTGGCCGATGCCTGTAGCTCCATTAGCCCATATGAGTGAGCAAGAAATTAGCCGAGTTTATCAAGGCATGGTGTCGCGATACTGGGCAATTTATGACCATTCCCATCGGGTTATGGGCTGGCTAGGCGTTAAAGACAGTGACAGCTTCGCCTGGTGGCTCTTTGCCTATGTTGGTGGGGATGTGCAGAAACTATTGCCCTTCATTCGGCATCGGGTGTCTGGCATAGTAGACGACCTGCTTAAGCAGCTTGTGCCTATGAGAACACTGGTCGCAGAGATAAGCAAGGATAAATTGTCCCGGGTACACCCAGGAGCTTGTCCGCCGGAAGAATACGGACTACTTAATTCGTCACAAAGGCCCAAGTACTCTCCCTTTGACCCGGAGCTGCTCTCCTCAAAATACAGGCTGAGCCTCATGCCTGAGCCACTAGACGAGCGAACCATAAGGCAAAGGAAAGCTCTTGCCAAAGCCGTTGGGGATAAATATGACCCTGACAAAGAATTGGCGGAACAGCGGGCAAGTGTAGAGACACAAATCAATGAGACTCTAACACATCCCATGTACAAATTAATTCATACGGCGAAATTTCATACTACCAGTTCAGTGTCTGATAAGTTGCGCAAGATTGCCGAGCTTACTCGACAGTGCCACGAAGAGCAGATACATATTGAGGTGCTTTTGCGATGGGCCTGGGAAAATGAGCAGAACGAATATCTGCGTCAGAAACTGAGTTTAGCGAATAAAGACAGTGCAAGATTCAGAGAGATACACTATGAGGTGGCGAACAAAATATATCGGCAAGTTCATGCTTGGTTTCGGCGCCGTGGATGGCGAATGCCGACGCCCCCAAATGACTGGCGAATAAAAATCATAAAATTGTAATGTCACGCAATTGACGAGATCATGGCGTGACATGAAATGATAGCCTCCAGATGGCAACATCCGGAGGTTTTTTGTTTGGGCCGCCAGAAGCAAGAAGATAGATCAGTTCCTTGGGTGATTAAGGTCCAGTATATTACTGTGCCCAATGCTAAGGAAAGGCTTTCGCGCGTAGTGGCCATCCTGCTGAAAGCTGAAACGGAGAGAAAGAAGAATGACTATAGACAGAACAGGGAAGAAGCCGGGTAGGCCTAGGGCTATACCTGAAGGCATGATACCAGAGGTGTTGCGTCTCTATGATGAAGGTTTCGGCTATCGAGCGGTTGCTCGCGAGTTGAGGAAACAGGGTATCTGGGTGGATTGGAGCACTGTCCGGAGGATTGTTAAATCCCATGGATACAGGATCCGTGCGAAATATGGTTTGTGAATGATTTCTAACACTATTTTGCCACTGGGCGACTTAAGTGATGTGAAGAAACACTCATGGATACTCAAAGTAGAGGGCAAATCATAAGGAAAGTCATGGCTTTCCTTATAGGATGTTGATTTGTGAAGACCTATCTTGAGCCAGAAGAAGTCAGGCTGTTGGAGGAAGCAGCTACATGTCTCAGGGACCGGCTGCTTATCAGACTCCTTTTTCACATTGGATGTCGAATTTCGGAAGCGCTGGCCATCAAGGTAAAAGACATAGATTTTGAACACCACACAATAACAATCCTTCACCTCAAGAGTCATATCAGGTTATCTTGCCGGAATTGTGGGGCGAGACTGGGGCAAAGGCATAGGTTTTGTCCTGCTTGTGGTGATGAGGTAGGCAGCACTCTCTCTGAAGACCGCCCCCAGCAGCGGATGAGAGTCCTGCCCATTGACCCGAGTACTTTGCAAATGTTGAGGGATTACATCAAGCGAGGTGGGCTGGTGTTAAGAAACGGCCAGCGCTTTATCTTTGGCATTAACCGACACCGAGGCTGGCAGGTGGTGAGGGATTGTGCCGAAAGGGCAGGGCTGCCCCGCCTCTTCAATCCAGAAACAGGGAGGATGAGAGGTATAAGCCCTCACAGGTTAAGGGATGCCTTTGCTGTGCACGCCGTAAAGACCAATGATTCAGGAGATGGACTCAGGCTTCTTCAAGAGCATCTGGGGCATACGAGCTTCAACACCACTGCCAGATATCGGAAAGTAGGGGGAGCTGAGCACCGAGATTGGTATGGAAAGCTATGGGAAGAGAAAAGTCATTAGATTCGTTGCCTTTGAGACCAGCTAGAGGTGGCTTCCTCAGACCTTTTGGCTGTGGCTGGTTTATCAGGGAATTTCTACTCGGGAATGGGCCAGAGGGCTCGCCTGAGATAGATCCAGAGATTGGCGCTCCTCAGGCAGACATCTTCTATCACTATAAGAGAGCTCTTCTTAAAGCGATTGCAGTAGATAGAGCTACCAAACAGGAAGAACGGCAGGCGAAACGTGAAAAGCGCCTTATCTCCCCTGACAGGATAGAGAAGCTCACGCAAAGCTACCTGTCCTATACTCCCTACAAGGTCAACAGTTGTCGCTATCACTCATTTGTTGTCTACTTTTCAAATCTTCAGAGGCTAGGCTGGGTAGAAGCCACAGGTAAGGAAGAGTCCTCAGCTTTTCAGGATAACTACCCTGCAGGGCCGCCACGAAGATATTTCCGCTTAACGCTGGCAGGACGTCTGGCTGGCGATGCTGCCTGGTCAAACCCACTCTCCGCCCTCTACGGCGGTAGCTAGGCTAGCTGTGACCTATTAGCTGGCAATTTACGAAGACCATCCAGCCTCTTAGTTGAAAAACACGAGTTCAAAGAAACTCATGAAAATATAGGTTCATTCTTTTAATGCACAAAATGTCCTTTTGTTGGACAATATTATTAGACCATTTATCTTCAGTACGTTAACAATTGAATATTGACATTGGCAATTCGGATAATTGGCTAAATAACAAAACCGGAGGTACTACATAATGACGATAATCACAAAAGCCAATTATCAAAACATAGCAAAGGCGGCCATTGGCGGGCCGAGTTTTGAAGATGATAATCAATATCTCGTATTGGTACAGAATACGGTCAAAGCTCTCGAGGGCCTAGATACCAATGGCAAACTGGCAGTTGAGGCGGCTTATATATTTAGCCGCAAAGTACCTGGCAATGAGCGCCAGGACTTATTCCAGGAATTGGTAACAGCGATACTGGATAGTGGCACAGATAATCCTGCATTCGCCTATACCATTGCTAGACGGGATTGGCAAAATTGGTGGGCCAAATACAAGCTTCACAGTCAATTCTACAGCGGTTACTTGTCTGAGACTGTAACGAACAGCGACGGTGAGGAGACTGAACTAGCTGAATTACTAGTCGGTGAAGTTGAATTCGAGAACCGACAAATTGACAAACTTGACGCCAGAGCGCTATGGCAGCAAATACCAAAGGACATTCAAAACCTAGTAGCAAAGCGGTTGCAGGGCAAACCACTCGGAGCGCCACGCAAGCGCAAAGCTGGCAAGCCAAAGTCTAGCGGTACTCTAAACGGTGCTGAGCGCCAGCGATTAAATCGCTGGGTGAAAACTGAGGGATTCAAGCTACTCATAAACTAAATTCGCAAAGCTAAATCAAAGCTAAAATGTAACAAATATTGCCAATTATCGGAATTGCTGAACTGTACGATAGCAAAGGCGGCCGATTATTCGGCCGCCTTTGCTATTGTAACAAATATTGTGGCTTATCGGAATAGCCATAGTATAAGGCCAATCCTCTATGGACGGCCTAGTAATCCCAATCCATGCCCACACTCGGGAAACCTGGGGCTGACCTCAGCATGAGGTGGGGGACGTGGACACTTGACGCGACAGCCTAACATAGAGGCATACCGGGATGTGTGCGGCCTGAACGCCAGGCATAAGGCATTCCAAACGCATCTCTCGGGATAAGGCCCAGTCCTAGCCCTAGCCGTAGTGATAGGCAAGCTACGGGGACCGGCTGGCCTAAATCAGTCTAGCGTGCGGCGTGCGAATCAGCCGTCGTCTTATCCGACGTTAAGGGATCGGGGTGCAATTGCCATAGTGCGCCTCCGTCAATGGTGGACTGCTGGCACGGTGGCTGTAGCTCATGGTACGGCTGTGGGGTTGACTCCCCCCAGTCCCAAGAGTACAGGGTGCGGCCGGCATTAGCTTGCCATGCGTTCTTCCCACGTCCCTATGTAGGGGCAACGGGGGGCAAGCGGGGCGCGTGATTAGTCGCTGGCAAGGACGGTAGCAAGTCCTGAAGGCCCTTACCGCCCATGAGAGTATTCCGCCTGCAAAAGTCCCAGGTGGAGCTGCCGTGACGTGGCGGACGGGTGGACTGTTACAAGGAGCATGACGCCGGGTTCAGCTCCCCCGACTTAGGCGGTCGGGGGAGCTGTATCTTGTTTTTGATTCCACGTTCTGGCTGCCAGCAATCGTTGACGGCCAGCGGTGGGGTTAAAAGCCTCAATAATCGAATAAGGGGGTGAAGTATGGCGACAAAGGTAAAGGTTCGCAAGTGCCATATTTGCGGCCTCCGTCCTGCCTCTACCGAGCAAGGCTTTTGCGGTAACTGCCAGGGTCAGCTCGAGGCGGATCGACGCCGCAAGCGGCCAGCAAAGCCGTTCAAATTCGTCACCTATCGGGGGGTGACGATTGCTTTGCATAAGAACGGCAAGGACGAACTCAAGCCCGAGTTTATCACGCGAGATCCCGAGAAGCTACCAAAGTCAAAACTGGTAAACCTAGACACGTATTGTCCAGGCTACACCAGAAAACAAGTCAAGAAGCTCAAGCGGCTATGCTTGAGTTTTGCGAAATAAAATAAGGGGGTGCTTCGATGCAAGGCCAAAATATACTACAGAAGGCGGCCATCACCATTGAGCTGAAGCCGACAAACTTCAAGACTGGGTCCGATGGCTTTCGGGGCCAGGGCAAGGTTATCGAGGGTGGCGACAAGTACCAGGTACAGGTCACCGCCGTCCGCTGCGGCTCAAAGAACGGCAAGAGCTAATCGCCCAGCTCCCTGGGGGCAAGGGATAACTTTGCCTCCAGCCGCAGGTCGATTAGTCCTGAATAAAAAGGGGGTGATGGCTGTGTCATGCGAATTATGTGGCAAAAATATCCCGAGTAGAACAAGAGTCTGCACATACGGTGCTGGTATTTGGGTTGGCTATGAGTGTGGGTGCTATGAGCTTGTACAGGGAAATCGGCACAAGCCATATTCAAAGGTAATGGACAGAGTGGCTATGGCTGAAGCTGGCTATTATGCCAATCGCAAATTAGCAAGAATAAGGGGGTGAACCGTGAAGCTAACTGAGAAACAGCGAGAGGAAGCTAAAAGACAGCTGGTAAAGCGTCTCGAAACCGCCATTGAAGAGACGCCGAGGGGAATTACCAATGGCGAAATTTGTGGATCTATCCTCAAAGCTGCTAGTAACTTGGGACTAATAGCTTTGAAGCGAGTATAGCTAAATGCCCGACTACCTGGGGGCAAGGGTAACTTTGCCTTCAGACGTGGGGCGTTCAGCCTCAAATAATTTAATAAGGGGGTGCTCTATGCGAGCGACGACACAGCGTGGGGCACTCTTGGAGACCTTGGGCAAGGTCAAGTCCGCAGTTGCACCGAAGCATACTGTACCAGTATGCGGTGCTGTCCTCATTCGTGCTGGCGGTGGACAACTAACTCTCACCGGCACTAACCTAGAAGTCGCACTGACAGCAAGCTGCAAGGCATCCGTAACTAAGCAGGGGGCAGTCGCAGTTTTGCCCAAGCCTCTGGAAGCCTTCCTCAAGGCGGTTAAAGTGGAGACAGTCACTCTGTCTTTGGTGAACAAAAAATTCCTGAAGGTAGAGGCTGGAGCCACCACCACTCTTGAAGGCTTTGAGGCACAGGAGTTCCCAGAGGTGCCAGGGGTTAGGGGCAAGGCAATTGAGGTAATTGGCCTAGCTGGTGCGCTAAAGCAAATCAGCTATGCTATGGCCAAGGAAGATATAAGGCCAGTCCTCAAAGGCGTCTGCTTTAGTCCTGACAATGGTACAGTGGTGCTGGCTGCTGCCGATGGCTTTAGGCTGGCGGAAACAAAGGTCAAGGCAAAGGGGCAGTTTGAGCAGACGATAGTGCCCGCCATGGCGGTGCAGCTCGTCGAGAAGCTAATGCCCGGGAAGGTGTCCATCCACAGGCAAAAGAATGGAAAATCTACCGGGTATCCACACATCAGCTTTGTCGGTGAGGGGCTAGTGCTGACTGTCATGGTAACTAAGGGAACGTACCCGAGCTACAAGCAGGTCATTCCCAAAGGCGGCTCGCTGCTCACTGTGGACAAGGGGGCATTGAAGAATGCCCTGGACGTGGTCTCAATCACCCTGCCCGACAACGATATAGTCCGCTTTCGGACTCGAGGGGGCAATTTAATCGTCTCAACAAAGAATGAGGAGAAGGGTGAAACTGAGGTCAAAGTGCCGGCCAAAGGCAAGGTCAAGATCGCCTTTGACACCAATTATCTGAAGGACTTGCTGGCACACACAAGCGGAGCAATCACACTGCGGACAAGAGAAGCCCAATCTCCAGGAGTCGTCAAACAAAACGGCACCATCCACGTGCTTATGCCAATGAGCGTGCAATGGTGACTTAACTATCCAGGCCGAGGGTCGGACAATACGCCGGCCCTTCCCGGGGCAGTTAAGTTGAAACTATATGTCACAAAAATTGCCCATCAATCGAATAGCTTTAATAGAGGGGTAATATGAGTATGACTTGGAGAAAACACAAAACGCATAGAGAGGAAACTAAGGCTGTTAAGGATGCCCTACTAAAGGCAGGATTTACCAATGTCAAAGTTGGGCATGGTACCGGTACAGCCTGGGGGTGGTTGAAGATTTACTGCGATGCCAAACCCGGGCAATCATACCAAGATAAGAGACTCGAGGTTCTCCGGATTGCAAAAGCCGTTACGGGTCGTCATGGTGATTATGATGGGGAAATAAATGTCTACTAAATAAGGGGGTGAATTTGGCAAGAAAAGAGAGTCAAGCGAACAAACTCAAAAAGTATCGGCAGCAAAAGGCCGATGAATATGCCAAGGTAATCTTATCCCCTCCGCGGAAGGCCAGTCTCTACTCCTTAATACCTTATCCGGGAGTGGTGATGATCATGGGGGATATCAGGACTGGCAAGACAGGATTGGCCCATGAGATTGCCAGTCAGATGCACAGTAAGCGTAATTTGCCAGCGATACTCCACATGCCACCGATGGATGAGAAATTGAGAAGGTCTGTGCAGCGCATTGTACCATCATGGATGAAGGTAACTACAAGTAGAAAGCAATGGAAGGATCGAGTGGTAGTAATTTATGATGAAGCTGCACAATCGGCACATGCCAGGAGAAGTCAAAGTGGTGATGCTGTGGAGCTGGATGATCTCCTAGCCATTGCAGGGCAAAGAGAACAAGTCATATTGTTCATAAGCCACTACTCAAGAAAATTGGACCTTAATGTCTGTACCGCTGTCCATCGCATCATCTGGAAGCGCCCTACCTACGCCCACCAGCTTTGGGAACGGGACGAAATGGCCGACTTCACTAGCAAAGCCTATGACTTCTTCAATGGTATAAGAGGCAAAGTAGCACAGAAGCAGGCTTGCCTAGTGCTGGATATGGAAAAATTTGCTTTCCTCCAGTGCAATAATAAGTTGCCGAAGTGGTGGACGGATCGGCTATCCCGGATATTCAAAGAAATACAGGCATGTCACAAAAACTATCCGCCAGTCGAATAGCTTTATAGAAAGGAGGTGATGAATCCCAGTGAAGTATTAAAAGTACCAAAAAAGTATCAAAAAGTACAGGAGGACCAAGATTTATGGATAGAACAGCAGTATTAGAAAAACTCGAACCCATCAGCCACACCATGGCAAGATCGGTGGAGCACACACCCCGGACGAGGGTGCTAGTTCAGCCCGGCCAAGTGGTCATAAGGCCCGGCAGCGGCGGCCGGCTTGTCCCTCTGAGCGAGAACGGGGTCAAAGCAATGGCTAACTTTGTTGGCTTGCCGCAAAAGGTATGCCGGGAACTCAACCCTGACCTGTTCGTCAGAGTGGTCACCGAGCTTCTGAGCCGGAAGGAGAGATACAACCTGCTCCTTGATGATGGCCAAGTGCAGAACTTCGGCGAATACCGCGGGGTGAGAAACCTGCCTGTGGATAGGGTGCTGTCCACCATTGAGCAGGCCGTGCCTCACTGCGACTACCACAGGGTCAGTATCCTGGGCAACTACTCGACCATGCTGGAAATAGTCGGCACCAAGCAAGAGGCGGTCCGCCGGGGCGACCTAGTGAGGGCTGGTGCCATGGTGTCATTCAGCCCCATCAACACCATAATGCCTTCAGTGCAAAGCTATGTGCTGCGGCTGGCCTGCACCAATGGCCAGACTAGCAAGACAGTGCTGGCCAGTTTTACCGGTGGGGGCGGAGAAGGCGATGATATCTGGCAATGGTTCAGGCAATCTGCCCGGGCGGCCTACCAAGCGATGGGGGACGTTGTGAACCGATATCGCGAGATGATCCGGGAGCGGGTACCAGCCGACCAGCGAGCTGGTATGCTCGAGGAGCTACTGCGCCAGGCCGGAATAACAGGGAAAGAGGCTGAGGCTGTTAGGGCTCAGGCTATCCAGGAGCCGCCCCGCAATGCCTATGACATGATGAACCTGATTACTTGGGCAAGCAGCCATATTGTCCGATCCCCTGAAACGATACAGCGTGCCCTCAACGCTAGTGCCGCCTTTACATCGGAAAGCCAACACGCTAGTATATGCCCATTATGTCAGACTAGGCGATAACTTCAAATACGTGGTCCCGCACACTGGATTTAGGGTTATCCTCCGGTTCTCCCCAGTTTTCCTAGTGTGCGGGGCCTCCCAAAGGGGGAGAAATGAATAACCGCAAGGGAAAAATAGAGACACTGATCAGAGAGGTAATACTCAATGACGAAACACAGCAGGAGTGGATTGATGGTGCTGACCCAGACTTTCTTAACGCACTGGAGTTTTTCATCAAGCGCTACGACACGGGGAAATCCAGAAACGAGTGGTTCAGGATAGGTGTCATCATAGGGGGAGTATATGAGCGGTGGAAACAAAAACAACTGTGAGAAGGCTAAGCAACTAAGTTTTACAGCTGCAAGAGATGGCGAGATTGAGCTTGTCGAGACTGAGGTAAGCATATCACTATATTTTAGGGCTCTTTATAGCTATTGACACTGCATAAGTGAATAGCCTACTATGTATTCCCAGGGAAGGAGGGTCAAATGCAAGCATACTGCATGAAGTGCCGTGCCAAGAAGGAAATTAAGGACCCAAAAAGAATCACAATGAAGAACGGCAGGCCAGCAACCCAGGGCGTCTGCCCAACATGCGGCACAAAGGTATTCAGGATTGGCAAGTAGGGCTGCTATTACACAGGCTAACAGAAATCAGGAGGGCCGGATATTCCCAGTATCGGGATATTCAGCCCTTTTGTTTTACGAATCACACTTAACAGGCAATTGTTACCCAACAAAAGACTCTTTTGTGACCTAATTAATGAAATAAGCTATTTTGACCACAAATTGATAAATTCAAAATTAGCTATCATTAAACAAAATGAATGGCTATTTGACAGAGAACCGGGGCGTTAACACGCACTAAATATTTCTTCTTAATACTGTCCTCTCCAGTATTGCTTATTTTCTTCTATTCTATCTTCCTGGATAGTTCATCCCGAGACATCAATCGGGCACATCTCCATATAATTAACCGCCAGCAAGCCGAAATCAGAAATATTTATTATTCCATTGCGGTCAAAGTCAGCCCTGGCGTCATAGCCGGGTTCCCCCTCTGTCTTCATATATGATACTGCCAGAATACCAAAATCGCTGATGTTGATTATGATGTCATCATTGGCATTGCCCTCAAGTAGAGTACCCATATCCACCGCTGTAGACGGAGTGGAGATAACCACATTCCTTTTAACGTTTATCAAGGTATGTTCACTTACTACGGTGACGTCATAAGTACCAGGAGCAACAGTGCACTGGGAGATAGCCATGCCGTCTGACTTGGTGGTGTTAAGACTAAATTCATAAAGGGGGCTACCGGTCATGACATCGGCTCCCGGGTTGAAGAATTTGATGGTGATAGGGACTTCCCAGCCTTCAGGGGGGCGGGAACCACCCTGAAGCATTACCGAGATATCAACCTCTGGTTGCAGTGCGAGCGTTGGGTCACCAAGAAGTGTCATCCCGTAGAACCATTGCCGCTCAAGTAGGTCATAAGGACCAACACCAATAAACCATTCCTTGAATGATTCCCCTAGACTTCTGTATTGACCAACAGGCGCATAGAATTTATGGAAATCAAGCATGCTGCCCGTCTTGGTGCTGCCGACTGCTGCTAACCCGTAGGTATCGGCAAATACATAGCAGCCTCCCATATAATCTTCTTCGACATACCGGGCGTTGGAGCACGCAAAGAGATTATAGAATAGGGCGGCAGGGTCTATAGTCTGGATATCCGTATTATTCACAGTACCTCCCGTCCACTCATCTCCTATCTTGAAGCTATGCAACCAGGGTGACGAATGAGCACACACGTGGACCCATTCGTAGTTGTGGGTAAGTCTATCCATGTAGTCAGAAGCGTTGGTGGTGACGCCGTCCTTAACCAGTGTTCTCGTATCGTAAGCAAGCCCTACGTCGTCACTCCATTGATCAGCCCAAGGAATCCAGTCATCATCAACATACACCAGAGCACGCTTATTCAACAACAACCCACCAGTACGGTAGGCATGATTTTTGGCGAAATAGTTCTGTAGTATCGCCGCCTCTTCCTCAATGTTGGCTGTAAGTGTACTTGCTGTAAGGCGGCCGATCCATATCTCTGGCACTCGCGTACCCTCTCCGTCCGAGTGTTCATCGTATAGTCCATTAATATCCGAGTCAACCCATGTGCCATCCAAATCCATATAGTATAGATCAATGGGGAATTGGGAGTACTGATCCCCGAAGTCATCATACATCTCATACCAGGGAACAGGGAGGTCGCCAATCAAGGTGGCACCGACCAAGCCGTTCGGTAGCTCGTCCTGCAAGACCCCCCTCAGCTCACTTGAATTACCTCCAATTGCAGTACAAACTGTCGCTGAGTAGCCTTCGTTCTGGAGATCCAGGACATATTGATCCAGTGATTCTTGGATGTAGGGCTTAATCAAGGAGTTTACAATCACCAGGACTAGAGGGAGTTGCTGATCGAGCCCTTCCATGGGAGACAAGGGAGTCGTGTAGCTTTGCTCAACAACCAGTGGTCGTACAGGTGGAAGCGTTTTGATGTATTCTTCGTAACTCAGCGGCTGTCTTCCTTCAGGATCAACCCATTGAAGAATAGGTATGTCGTCATAGTCGTCCTGATCCTCCTCACTGGAAGTGGTTGTACCGACTGGCTCAATTGCCGCGGCTGTGGAGGAGGACAGCTCGTGCAAGCTATCCAGGTAGCCGTGTAGAATAGCTGAAGTCGAGGTAATATTGGTGGGCGGATGGGTGGTCACCTCCGGTGGCTGTGCAATATACTCTGAAGATGGTGAAGCAAAGGTGATGCCGTTGATCACTGCCCCAAATATCAGAAATACAAGCGTAACACCGAGGATTTTGGTTAGCAGTTTGAGTTTTTTCATTGCTGCACCTCCTTTGTTCACTCTTCCATATTAATTGTCATCCTTCAGCAAACGCCACGCAAGCTCTCAAGTTTCCTTTAAAGAAGGAAACCCGAGTACTGTTCTCTACAAAATCCTTCTTTTTCTTACATTATATTTTCTGGTTAGTTCATCATGAGATATCAATCGGCGAATACTCCATGTAGTTGACCGCCAGCAAGCCAAAGTCGGAAATGTTTATTATTCCATTGCGGTCAAAGTCAGCCCTGGCGTCATAGCAGGGTTCTCCCTCCGTGCACATATAAGATACCGCCAGAATACCAAAATCGCTGATGTTGATTATGCTGTCATCGTTGGCATTGCCCTCAAGTAGTGTACCCATATCCACTGCTGTAGACGGAGTGGAGATAATCACATTCCTCTTAACGTTTATCAGGGTATGTTCACTTATGGCGGTGATATCATAAGTGCCAGGAGCAACGGTACACTGACAGGTAGCCGTACTGTCGGATTTGGTAGTAGTAAGGTCAAACTGTTCAAGTGGTGTGTCAGTCATGACATCGGCTCCCGGGCTGAAGAATTTAATAGTGATAGGGACCTCCCAGCCTTCAGGGGGGCGAGAACCACCCTGAAGCACTACCGAGATATCCGCCGTAGCCTCAGAATCAATGTTGGGGCGGGTCATTGCAGCACCAAAAATCACATCAGTGTATTCGACAATGATTCGCGGATTCACTGAAGCAGCGGATTGGTCGAAACCGGCCGGGTACTGCAGGTCAGGATGGCATATGCTATCAGAATACTCAGCAATAACACGGGGTGTTACCGTTGAGGCAACCTGGGAAAGTTCTGCGGAGTCTATCAGCATCAATGTGGCTGCCGAGTCGGCGTATTCAAAGGTGATACGAGGTGATACCACAATTGCTACCCCATCCAGGTCATCGGAGCGCACCAAATCAAGGGTAGACAGGCTATCTCCATACTCAAATATTATACGTGGCGCTACAGCCTGGGCTACCAGGTCCAGGTCAGTCGATG
The DNA here is from genome assembly GCA_030606765.1 of Dehalococcoidia bacterium. The sequence goes on along the minus strand of JAUWFX010000001.1, from coordinate 23,344 downwards.
CCACCAGCGTGTTTGTCCAGACTTCATCAGCATCCTCGACAACAATACCATCCACCATAATCGTGTCAGGGGCGTCATCGTATTTATCCACAGTGAAAGACCAGCCCGCAGGTGAAGAATCTGTCTGGAGGAATATTTTGATTACGTCCCTCCCTATCCAGGGAACCCAGTCCTGCGTCGCATCCCCCGTATCGAGTCCCAAACTGAGACTGATGATATACTCACCGGGACTGGAATAGTTGTTACTGGTTATTCTATTATTAGACTGGTTGCCATCCCCAAAATCCCAGCTATAGGATACAATACCCGGGGATTCTTCAGCCTCAAAGACGAGATTGAACTGCTCTCCACCTGCGGTAACCTGGATTCCAGTCGGCCATACGATAATGGTCCTGGTAGCTATGCTTTGTCTACCATCATCATCAGTAATAGTGAGGGTAACAGGATACTCGCCGGCCTGACAGTAGGTATGGGTTTCCGTTATGTCGGTCCCATATTGGGTATCCCCGAAATTCCAGTCGTATGATACTATGGGGTATTGGGGGGAATATGAATCAGAGGCGTCGAAATTAACACTAAGCGGGACACCTCCTGATGATGGAGTACAGTTGATGTCCGCAATAATCGGTTCATTACCGCTCTCGATTACTTGGAATGAGATATTATCGGCAAAGGGACAAGTTAGCGTGTCGTATATAATCCTCAGTAGTTGTACTATGGACCAAAAAACGAAGACCTGCTGTATTTGGGAAGTGGTCATGCTGACACCGAGTTGGGTGAGAACGTACTGAAGCTGGCTGAGTGCCAATCCATTATGGGCGATACTTCCCAGCCCCTCAACGACCTTCCAGAAATTAACCGGCGTTTCTCCCAGGCCTTCGGCAATCGTCAAAAAGGGTGGAGCATCGAGAGTATCCAGAATCAGGTCTACGACTGAAGTGGGGACACCGCTGCCGGTTAGCGCGATTAGCGCTATTTCGGCTACCTGCAAGGTTAAAGCTTCGTAACCGGATACAAGCGTTCGGTCAGCATAAAAGTACAGTCCCGAATGAACCTGACGAAAAGTAACCGATGACGGCAGGGTCGGAAGAGCATCTAAGTCAGAACTACCTAGAGGAGCCAGATAGAAATAATACTTATTCTCGTCCTCATCAAAGGGAAGCCCACTGGTATCAACGTCAATCATGTCATCCGGTATCTCGGTCAGATAGATTTTCCACCAGAGGGCGGTGTCGTTAATCAAGACTATGTCTCCGGATATCTCTCCCGTTCCATGCTGGACGTTCGATACGGTTCCAGTGATGGCTCCTTCGTTTATTGAGGTATCAATGATGATGTCCCAGTTTTCCGATGGCTGGGCTGCAACATAACCGACCGGGAGGAGCTGACCAAACAACACCGCTAATATGGTGGCTAAGAGAACGATACACTTAATTATATGCGAGCCATTCAACTTGCTGACCTCCTTTGCTTTAAACCAAAATATTGCTCAGGTATCAGGAACTAGCCACTTCACTAACCGTTACCAGCGCAGCGGCCCTAAGGCTCCAGGTATACTAGTACAATACCGATGCAACTCTGGTCACCAGAATGCCAATAATAGCCATAAGGCTCCACAACAATGGTATGAAATGTGTCAGGGCTCAATTGAGCCGGTGTAAGCTTCCCGCACTCTGTTTCATCTTCGTGGGTAGCATTAATTTGGTTTCCGTCGATTCTAAAATAGAAGAAGCCACTTGATGAATAGCACTGCGCATAATGGGACCACGACCTCTCATAGATGGTAAAGTCACCCGGTATCTTGAGGTTGAAGCTGTCTCCTTCTCTGTCCACGGTGCAGTCAACAATTACCATCCACTTGTTGGCGTATGGATACTGGAAGTGGTAGTAGTTTATATCAGTTGCCGTTACCCCCAACGCATAGGTCATCTCCTCCAACCCCAACTGCAGCTTTGTTTTTAGGTTTCCCGGTGAGTAGTAGCTCCAGACTATAACCTTGCTTGTTGGTTCTGCAGCTAGATAGTAGGTGACAATCCAACCATCGCTGTGAACGAAGCAATGCACGTCTTCTGTTTCGGGCAAGTCAGGTAGGGCTATGGAGCCGACTATATAATCGGCCGTCTCTTGCTCTATCGTCTTGAATCCGGTCCTGGCTACGGACAAATCTATGGCTGTGCCAAGATTGGTGTAGGCTGAAATACCAGCTTCCTCATCAAGAAAGGTTGACTCCGCAGCCATGACTGGCCTGGACAGGAAAAATATGCCGTTGTCGTTTGTCCCCGTAGCCGCTCCCGAGCCAATACTATTCCTCAACACATCGATACCCCACACCGCCCCCAGACTGACAATACCAACTGTGACAATAATCACTATTAATCTAACGAGCCTGTGTTCTGCAAACCAACGTTTCATAATTCCTCCTTTTCTTAAGGTTATAATTTGCTATAGTGGTGGCTTGAATCTAACATCATGTTTTAGGGCTAAAATCCCGAGCATAGGCACCTCCTACTAACATTTTATTATCAATTAGACCGCTGTCGCCTGATGAGGACGACGAGTATGCCGATTATAAACAGACCGATAATGATACTGGCTGGAACATACCAATCTATACTATCGTTACCCGGGGGCAAGATTTCCTCGGACTGAGGGTCAGGTTGCTGGGTAGATTGTGACGAATGCGGCAATGATGACGTATTCTCCTCTTCCCCAGGCAAGCTATCAGAATCTGTGTCCGGTTCTTCAGGGTTATCAGGCGTAGGTTCGGATGTTGTATTTTCATCGTCCGGTGTCGCCTCTCCTATGATGTTAATCGTCGTCCCGTGTAACCCCCCTAGTTTCGAATCGCCACCGAAATCGGCATCGCTCTTTCTTGGGGAAGTAGTACTGAAGTTGAGCGTGATGCTACCATCAGGGTTGACAGCTTTGAATTTGATAGTAGCCACGGTGAAGGTACCAGAAGGCAGTGGCTTAAATGTCCCAGCATTATAGTCTATGGAGCCACCAACATTATCGTAATCTGATACCACAAGGTCAGTAAGAGTACCACCATCTGTAACTGATTGGACTTCGAGATAATCAGGGTCAAAATCAATAAACGCAGCTATTCCAGTGACATCCTGTCCGTTGCATTGCGCCTCGATAGCAACTTCAAAGATATCACCTCTTTCCACTGTCTGGCTGGGAGGAAGGAGGACAAGGGCGACAACAGCTCCCACATCCTCCGCTGCCATTGATGGTTGTGGGACTGCTGTCGCCATCAGTGCCAGCGCCGCTGTCACCAATATACTAATCAGTAAAACAGAAATTCGCCGTACCATACTTATATTAGCAATCAACAAATTAATTTATGCTATTCCCTGTACTTATATCCATCTACCTTTCTACACACGGCGCTTTCGCCAAACACGGAAGTAGAGCACCAGCAATACAGCTACTACTACACCAGCGATGATGCCCCCGATAAGCCACCAGTTAGATCCTTCCTTAATCACAAACGTACCTGTTAGACCATTAAGGTCCACGGTATAGGTCCCGGCAACATCCTTAGAGATGGTGAAGGCTACCTCTTCGTTGGCACCACCAGCTAGAGTAACATTCTGGGTAGCTACGACCGCATCATCTATTTTAAGGATTGCTTCATAGGTGCTTGTCACGTTACCGGTGTTAGTAATCAAAGCACTTATGTTTACATCTCCCCCGGAATTAACCTCGGCGGGGGATATATCGAGAGCACTTATGGTGAAGGCTGTGACTACTACCGTACCCGATTGGTCACCAATGGATACCGTATAGGTTCCGGCAACATCCTTGGAGGTGGTAAAGTTTACCTCCTCGCTGGCACCACCAGCTATAGTAACACTCTCGGTAGCTACCACTGCGTTATCTATCTTAAGTATTGCTTCATAGGTGCCGGCAGCGTCACCAGTATTCGTAACCAAAACACTTATAGTTATGCTTTCTCCAACCTGAACTTCGGCTGGAGATATAGACAGGGCGCCAATAGTAAAAGTGGCTGGTGTTCCCATGGTGGTAAAGTCCTGCTCTTCAGATATTGCCTTATTCCCAGCACTATCCTCGGATATAACCCGGAAGTGATACTCACAGCAAGGTTTCAGATTGGTAAGCTTAACTTCGTGGTAGCGAACCAAGCTTTCGTCGAGGGGCGAGAAAATGTGCGCGCTGGCCCAGTATTCTACCCGGCTGGTGCCGCTCTCACCGGTTTTCCATTTAATAGTTATGCCGGTCTTGGTGCAATCGCAGGACTCAATATTGGAGATGCTAGGGGCTCTAGTATCAGCCCTACCTCCATTACCTCCGTTACCTCCACCACCTGAACTTACAGTGGGCCCGGCGTGGACGTCAACATCACCAGTGGCATCTGCAATGCCATCGCTGGCGGCAAACTGGAAGGTATGACTGCCTGTACCAAGGACAGCACCGGTAACAGTATATTCATATATTTCACTGTTGGTATAATTACCGTCTCCCCCTGATCTTATGTTCATGTCTTGAGGACCCCCGCCGTCAATAGTAACGGTTATAGACATAGGAGCATCATTGTCATCATCGGTATAAACCACGGAGTAGGTAAAGGTGGTGGAGGTGTAACCGGAAGTAGGGCTTACTATACCATCGGATAGGACAGGCGCTATGTTTGATGCCTTAATTTTGATAACAGTTGTATCAGCCGGGCTATAATCTATTCCATCATTTACCACCAGACTGAAAGTATAGTTTCCAGCCTCCGTTGGAGTGAAGGTGGCATTCACTGCTGTTGGGTTGGATAGGGTAACATTGGAACCACCTATTTGTGTCCAGGAGTACTCAAGCGGGTCGCCATCGGCGTCTGAGCTACCGCTTCCATCGAGGGTGACGTTTGTACCTATGAGTGCCATTTGGTCAGGGCCGGCATTAGCCACTGGCGGGCTATTAAGGATGGTTACCTCATCCTCATCGGTTGGCCCGTCTGCAGTGCCATCGTTGGGAGTAACCACGCACCTCCACGCCTCTCCTTTGGCGGTGTTGGATGAATCAACAGTATCGGTAGTTAACCCCGCTTGGATTACACCATCCTTATACCATTCGTATGTATAGGTTATGGTATCACCAGCGTCAGGATCGGTGCTGGGAGTGGTGATGGTACATACCAGGTCATCTGTAGTTACCGGTGAGTCTGGTGTTACATCTACTACCGGAGCTGTTGGCGGGCTGTTCCCGATAGTAACTTGGTCTTCATCGGTTGAACCGTCTGCAGTGCCATCGTTGGGGGTAACCACGCATCTCCAGACCTCGCCTTTGGCGGTGTTTGATGAATCAACAGTATCGGTAATCAGCCCCGCTTGGAGTACTCCATCCTTATACCATTCGTATGTGTAGGTGACGGTATCGCCAGCGTCAGGATCGGTGCTGGGGGTGGTGATGGTACATACCAGGTCATCTGTAGTTACCGCTGAGTCTGGTGTTACATCTACTACCGGAGCCGTTGGCGGGCTGTTCCCGATAGTAACTTGGTCTTCATCAGTTGAACCGTCTGCAGTGCCATCGTTGGGGGTAACCACACACTTCCATACCTCTCCTTTAGCGGTATTGGTTGAATCAACAGTATCGGTAATCAGCCCCGCTTGGAGTACTCCATCCTTATACCATTCGTATGTGTAGGTGACGGTATCGCCAGCGTCGGGATCGGTGCTGGGGGTGGTGATGGTACATACCAGGTCATCCGTAGTTACCGGTGAGTCCGGTGTTACGTCTACTACCGGAGCCGTTGGCGGGCTGTTTTGCACAGTAGGCCCATCGTGGCTTCCGGTATCACCGGTAGCGTCATCTACACCATCGCTGGCAGCGAACTGATAGATGTGGGCAATGTCCTTTGCCAGCCCACTGGTGGTGTACTCATAGTCCTTACCATCGGTATAATCTGTATCGCCTGGGTCGACCTCGGTCATATCTTGAGGTGCGCCACTATCAATAGTCACCGTGATGGATATAGGGGGATCGTTATCGTCATCAGTATATGTTACCGAGTAAATGAAGTCGGTGGTGACATAGCCCGAGTCCGGATTTACCTGCCCAGCGGATAATACAGGTGCTGTATTTTCTACGCCGGGTCCGGTATGGACGCCGGTATCGCCGGTAGCATCGCCTACACCATCGCTGGCGGCAAATTGGAAGGTGTGGCTGCCTTTGTCAAGCCCGCTGGTAGTATATTCATAGTCCTTACCATCGGTATAAACTGTATCTACTGGGTTAACCTCGGTCATACCTATAGGGCCACCGCCATCAATGGATACCGTTGGCGAGGCAGGTGGATCATTATCAGCATCGGTGTAGGTTACCGAGTAGGTAAAGTCAGTGGCGATATCGCCCGATGTTGGGCTTACTATACCATCAGATAGCACTGGCGGGGTGTTTTGTATGGTTACCTCATCCTCATCGGTTGGCCCATCTGCAGTACCATCGTTGGGGGTAACCACACACCTCCACACCTCTCCTTTGGCGGTGTTTGATGAATCAACAGTATCGGTAGTCAGCCCCGCTTTGAGTACACCATCCTTATACCATTCGTATGTGTAGGTGATGGTATCACCAGCGTCAGGGTCGGTGCTGGGGGTGGTGACGGTACATACCAAGTTATCTGTAGTAACTGGTGAGTCTGGGGTTACGTCTACTACCGGAGCTGTTGGTAGGCTATTTTGTACATTAGGTCCATCGTGGCTTGCAGTATCGCCGGTAGCATCGTCTATACCATCGCTGGCGGCAAACTGATAGGTATGGGCAATATCCTTTGCCAGCCCACTGGTGGTGTACTCATAGTCTTTGCCGTCGGTATAATCTGTATCGCCTGGGTTAACCTCGGTCATATCTATAGGGCCACCGCCATCAATGGATACCGTTGGTGAAGAAGGTGGATCGTTATCATCATCGGTGTAGGTTACCGAATAGGTGAAGTCGGTGGTAACATAGCCCGGGTCGGGATTTACCTGTCCATTGGAGAGCACTGGCCGGTTGTTTACAACTCCGATAGTCACCGTAGCCCCGAAAAGCTCGTCAAGCTTCGATGTACCGCCGAAATCCGCATCTGTGTTCCTGGGGAAGGTGGTTGAAAAGATGATAGGGGTACTGTCTGTCTCGTCCAGTGCCTTTAAAGATACCGTAGCCACGGTAAAAGTGTCACTGGGGAAAGGCCCACCAAGCTTGCCGGCCTGGTAGTTCAGGGTACCGGCAGTGTTATTATAGGCATTTTCGACCACCGTGGGGAGGGTAGTACCTGGCGTGACTGATTGGACTTCTAAGTAGGCAGGATCAAAATTAATGAAGGCAGCAATTGTTGATATGTCCTGTCCATTACACTGCGCTTGGATGGTAATATCAAAGATATCATCTACGTCCACTGTCTGGCTGGAGGGCAGCAGGACAAGATCGACAACAACTCCTACATCCCCTGCCGTTGCCAACTGCGGCGTTGACACCGTCACCAGCGCCAGAACAGCAACCAGGGTCAGTAACATCTGTGCATATTTGGTAAATCTTTCTCTCATTTTCTCCTCCTTTTGATTTACTATACCGAGACATCAACTGGCGACATTATCATGTAATTAACCGCCAGCAAGCCAAAATCGGAAATATTTATTATTCCATTGCGGTCAAAGTCAGCCCTGGCGTCATAGCCGGGTTCTCCCTCCATCTTCATATATGATACCGCCAGAATACCGAAATCGCTGATGTTGATTATGATGTCATCATTTGCATTCCCCTCGAGTAGAGTGCCCATATCCACCGCTGTAGACGGAGTGGAGATAACCACATTCCTCTTGACGTTTATCAAGGTATGTTCGCTCACCGCAGTGATGTCATAGGTATCAGGCATGACGCCGGTGCACTGGCAGGTAGCTATGCCGTCTGACTTGGTAGTGGTAAGGCTAAATTCATAAAGGGGGCTATCAGTCATGACATCGGCTCCCGGGCTGAAGAATTTAATGGTAATAGGGATTTCCCAGCCTTCATCGGGGCGGGAACCACCCTGAAGGACTACCGAGATATCAGCTAAGGCTCCAGGAATTATCTCTACGGTGGCATCACCATGGGTTCCCGGAATCGGATTCCCACCGAAATCTACAATAGTCTTCCTCGAACCAGCAAAAGAGAAAGTAACAGCAGTGGTGCTACTCGTTTCGGCTAGCGCCTTGAATTCAATAGTGGCTACAGTAAAGGTGCCGGTGGGGAAGGGTTCACCCAGCTTGCCAGCACTGTAGTCTATAGTGCCGGCGGAGTTATTATAGATATTTTGAACCACCGTGGGGAGGGCAGGGCCTGGCGTGACTGATTGGACTTCTAAGTAGGCAGGGTCAAAATCAATAAAAGCTTGAACCCCGCTCACCGGCTGCTCATCATCAACATCGGCCTTAATTTCCAGACTAAAGGTTTGACCTATACATATATTTTCACTGGAAGCAGGGTCAAGGAATACGGGGGCATCCAGAGTTATACTTACCGTCCCACCGGTTATTGTGCCGGTGACGTCACTCCCAGCATAGTCTGCTGCTGTCTCTCGAGGGTCAGTAGTAGAAAAGTCAATAGCAGTGCTTGGGTCTGTTTCGGTTAGCGCCTTAAATTGGACTGTGGCCACGGTAAAGGTGCCGGTAGGGAAGGGCCCACCAAGCTTGCCTGCGCTATAGTCTATGGTTCCCATGGAATTATCGGCTTCATTTAGCAGTACCGTAGTTAGAGTAGAGCCAGGTGTGATCTGGATTCCGCCTGTCCCAGTGTCAGCATCCAGGACTTCTAAGTAAGTGGGGTCGAAGTCGATAAAGGCAGATATTCCAGAAACTGGCTGGTCACCAGCCTCAGCTTGAATAATAAGGTCAAATACCTCACCGACCCCCACATGCTCGGTTGACGGCTGCAGGCTGATGTTCACCTCACCTGCTCCCGGGTTAAAGAAAGCGGTTAGGAATTCATCCCACCCTTTGTCGGCAACAAATACGAGGTTGCTACTATTGTAATTACTATAGTAAGAATCCCCTTCAGACGCAGGGAAATAGATTGAAATTCCATGAGCATTGTCTAGCTGGTAATACTCACCTCCGCTTCCGTCCTCATGTGTCTCGGCGATTACAGCGTTGTTCACTGCCGTCATGACAGCCTGGGCAGTGGTTTGTATCGTCGCGTCAGCTACGTTCTGGTCAATCAAGAAAGCGAAATGGTACAGGTCGATATACGAGTCATAGTAAAATTTCTGACAGGCGGTACGTGAACTTTCTATATCTGCCTGATAGGTTGGCAATCCGGCTGTCAATGCCTGGGCAAAGTTGTCTAATGCCAATGCCAGACCGCTGTATTGAGATGGGTCAACAGCCGACATCGTATGAGCATAAATTGTAGCAGCAAGGTCGCTATGATACTCGTTGACGATGGCTGTTGCCAGTTGTGGCGCCGTCGTGGTCGAAGTAATGGACAATATATAATTGTCGTATGGACTCCAGCCCGCCACAGAACCCCAGCCAATATATTCCGAAGCCACCAGATACTGGCTGTAGTCCTTTACCTCATAGCCGACCTCGATCATCTGCATCAGGCACGCATCGAGGAACAGAACATCGAGTTTCTCCGTGCCGCCTGAAGTGACCGAACTCATGGCACTACCCAAGTCAGCAGTGGACATGTAATCCACACTGGTATCATCCCACAATATGCCTTTAGGCACCGACTGTCCGATGCTTTTCGGTTCCCACCCGCTACCGTGATTAGATAGCACGAGACAGTAGTGGTCAGCCGGGTAATTTGTTTTTGCCCAAGACACGAAGTCAATCAAGGTGTCAGGGGCAGCCATATTGAGTTCCCCCAGTTCCCAATAATCCACATTCTGAGTATATGACGCGAAATTGTTAATGTCGGTATCGTACTTCAGCTCGTACCTTCTGGTCGTGGTCCAGTCACCATTAGAGCTATCATAGCCTGGAATGCGGTCAAGCTGAACGATGACGTTAACATTTGTATTATCGGCGGACAGTTCCATGTGATTGAAGCTGGCAATTTCGCTCTCTTCCAGATTGTTATCTCCATCTGAGTAGACCATAAAGGTCCACGTGGCTTCTGGGGGTGCACCTCCCCAGCTTTTGCCTGCCTCGTTATTGGTCTCGTTCGATTCTGAGACATCATCGTAGACATCAAGCACGCCGGTTACGGTATGGGCGCCAGCGGTAGCCGTCCACGGACTGGGACACCAGACAGTGTAACTGTAGCCGCCTTCAGCCGTGTCTTCATCATAACAAAGAGCAGTTCCGTCAAGCTTCAGTTCTGTACGAAAGATGGGGGTTGTCCCAGAGCCAATGCAATTCCACTTGAAGTGCAAATAAACATCCTGACCGACGGTGGGCGTATCCACTACAGATGTTTTTCCGCTGTCACCAGGTATGGTGCTGAGGTATGCCTCAACCGCTTCTAAATCAAACTGGGCAACACCCACATACTTCTGCAGCACCACATCATCAATAAAGGCACCATAGTAATCCACGGGATTGCTCACGTCGCTCTCGAATATGAAAGTTATCCATACGTTTGACTGCCCGCATAGGTTGCCCAGGGTATCGACACTGGTGAGGTCGAACGACTCAGCTACCCACCCGGCTGAATATCCGGTCCAGCCACCACCGTACCAGTTTAGTCCGTCGATAGACGCCAGGTACCAAAAACTGTCATAAGGATCCTCTGCGTCCAGCCACAGCCAGTAGTCCACCTTGGCGTCGGTAGCGTCAGCCAGGCTGAACGGCCCGTAGTCCATCCAGGTCTCCATATTGTCGGGATAATTTTCACCAGGAACGACGCTTTCGGTTCCATATTTGCCACAGAAGGCGCTATATGAACCGGTGAAGGGATTGGCATCATCCCAACCCCAGTAGGCGTCAGCGGGGCCGACATAAATATCCCAAACACCGGGGTAGGCTCCTTCAAAGCCGTCGCTCATTATGGTCTGCCAGCCAGTTGGAAGAGGCGTAGTTTCCTCTACCGGCTCACCCTGGTTAATTAGCACCATGTCTTCTAATATCATGTGAGCTGGCCCAAGCGGCACTAAACCGCTGGTGTCCTCTTCGGGCTCAACCTCTTCTATCGGTACAGCCTCAATCCCCATCCCGCATGCCTCACAGGGGGTGCTCCCTTCTGATTCACCATCCCCTCCAGCCGCGGTTGCTAGTGGGGTTACGAACGTGACGCTACTCATTAGTAGTAGCGCCATAATGATTATTACGCCAAAGATCCTTTTAAACTTCGCCATTGTGAATCCTCCCACTATTTAATTTATTTACTTTAGCTAGGTGTCCCAACATGCATAATCAGATGAAATCACTTCTAGCTTCGACAATAAAAAAAGACAGCAGACACTACCTTTACTTAGTAGTTCTGCTGCCCTTACTCATCTTCCCAGCGCCCAAAACAATTACTGCCTTTTGCCTAGTTTAAATACATCAATTCATATGTGAGCAATATACCCTCCCTATTATAACAGTTCATTTATGAACCGTCAACCCTCGCACCCCCCAAATAAACACACTTTTTGTCGCCTTGACGATAACCTTAGATTTGACCTATAATATTCTCTTGCTTGTCCCACAAAATTTATATAGCGCGATACCAGCAGATATGATCAGATTGTTAGAGATTGACCACGAGAATATTACACTGAGTACATTTATGCTATTCGTGCAGACGGCACAGGCAGTGCTGAAATATATAGACGCCCATCTGTACAGAAAAACACATCTGTCGATAAGCAAGTTAATAGTTCTGAAAGCCCTGTCTAGCACTAGCGTGGGCATGATGCCTTCTGAGATAGCGACATGGACGAGTACTGAGCGGCACAATATAACGGCGTTAGTCAGCCGTATGAAGCGAGATGGACTGGTCACCTCTGAGCGCAATAGCAACGACAAGAGACTTGTGAACATCAAGCTGACTAATAAGGGGCGGGAAGCTGGCAACCAAGCTATGCTGGTAGCGAGGGAAATTGTTGACCAGGTGATGTTATCTATCACTGAAGGTGATGCAGCGCTGCTTAAAGAAAAGCTAAGAATCCTAAGGCAAAATGCATACCATGGCTTGGAACATGTTACTAAACACTCACAACTTCAGCCTGAATAAAACAATAGCGTCATCACCTGCAGATTGAACAATTTCCTAAGTGCAAATTACCCCAAGTAACATTTCGTCATTTTGTTGAACTCAATCGACTAGTATGACGTAGCGAGACGACTTGGCCTCTTTCACTACGGCCCTCTGCCTTATAATGATAACTGCAACTATAATTGTGAAAAGAATGTGGTAATAAGAGGCTCAAACACATTCAGGTCCCAGCTTTGTATTTCGTTGTCACTCAACTCAGCTAGACCTCTCCCGGGGCGATCAAGCCAAGCCAATAAAGTATAAAGACGAGACTTCGCTGACTTTGTTGGCCGCTGAGTTAATCCGTTAACGCAACTTTCTGTTTGGTCCACACAAGGCATCAGAAAATGTTTAGAGAGAGCCTCTAGACAAAGGTTCTCTAATTCACCAGCGTCTTGGTTGTTAGGCATTATCCAAATAATTGCTCTTCTCCCAGATGAAACTTCCGGCATTCCCAACTGCGCTGGAACAGGAAATTGTATTAAGCTAAGGGCATTTTGAGCTCTCTGAAAGCTCGACTGAACACCTTGTGGTTGACCATTTGCATCAAGGACAATGCCTATAGATGTAACTTGATTAAAACCAGTGAAATCCCTTGCACCTTTTAGGAAGTTCTCCAGATTTGATTTACCTTTGCAATTAACGAACTGTATAGTTTCACTCAAGCTCGGCTTATTGCAGATTCTCAGAAGACGTGGGAAGAAACGTTCCTCTTCGATACCTTCAGAAACTATAATCTTTGGTTTCTCAAACTCTATTCTTTTATCTTTCGCACAAAGGTTCTGTTCCTCACCTATCATCGTACCTCGAAGCCTGTGTCAATGGCCAAGCTGAGTGACTCTCGGTCAACATGTATCGTTTGGATCTTCTCATCAACAACTTCTAATCGAAAATAACTAAACTGATCGTATCGGTCAAGTTTCGTAAATGCTTTATGCCCGGCGGCAATGACTTCAAAGCTGTGCGTAGTAGCAATAACCTGCACATTAAATTGTCTAGCTGCCTCGCTTATCACTTTCCACACTTCGGGAAGAGCGCTATAGTGAAGGCCGTATGCTAGCTCATCTATGAGTATGACGCCGTCGGCTGCCTGAAGCATTGTCAAAAGGATATGAGTGAGTCTAGCAGAACCTTGACCAAGCAGTGGTAATGGCATTCGTCTTCCGGAAGCAAGGTTAACGTAAAGATTGGGTGCTCCCGCAGGAGATAGGACCTCAAGATTTTTAATTGATGAGTCGATGGCATTAAGCCCATCCAAAATCAAACTTTCTTTCCCCTCCTCCCTAAGCGTACTGAAAATCATAGCATCCTGCGTAGGCACAGGGCCCAATCCTTCATAGATAAAGTGCGCTTTGTAAGACAATGGCCTATGCGGAGGCACAACACTTATACCAATCTCGTCGGCTCGCACTGATAATACAAGATCGTGGTCTGCCGGGTTCTCCCCCTCCTCCTCATAGTGTAGTTGACACAGTTTTAGTAGCATACCTGCGGTTCGTGATATTCCTGCCTCCTTTTCCACGGGTAATATAGTCTCAATATCTGCTTGTGCAACTCGAGCTGTGATTTCACTGGTTCTCAGTTTCCCTGTTTCGCTCACACTTTTAAACTGAATGGGAACCGAAAGGTCTCCGTTATAGAAGGACGGTCTGAGGAAATATCGAGCGGCTTCGGCTTTTTCGATTCTTGCCGGCAGAAGTCCACGCCACAGATTTTCTCTAGTTATAATTTCGGCATTGGTCTGACCGCAATGGATGAAGAACCCTTCAAGCAAACTTGTCTTCCCAACGTTGTTTCTACCGCCGAAAAGACTAATCTGCTTCAAGCCGTCAATCTTTAAATCATCGAACCCTCGGAAGTGTTTGATTTGAAACTTCTTAAACATATCTACCCCCCTATCAATCAAGTTTAGTAATGTCTATTAGTGTTGCTCAGTTCTTCATTCTTATTTTCATACCAAATACTACTAAAGGTCGTGTTGAAACGCAAATGGCGTATAAATGCAACTACAGGCCTTGTTAGGTAAATCCCCGGCTTTGAGATGGTGCCCAAAATCAGCCCCACTGGCAGTTTCCGGGGCTAGAAGTCGTAATTCGTAGGCACTCTGATGGAGTCTGCAGAGGATTCGAAAAGTGGGGCAAATTCATAGCGCCGGGGAACGAAAATGGCTTTCATTCGTGAAAAGAAGTTGCACAATTAGCCAAATTGTGTCTTCAGGATCTGCCTCCCGGTTTCCGCTTTGATTTCCGCCTCAGTTTCCGTTCTGTGGCGCCTCGGTTTGCTCTGTGCCGCCTCACTTCCGCTCTGTACTCTGCGCTCTTCGCTCTCAACTCTCCACTCTCCACTCTCCACTCTCCGCTCTCCACTCTCCGCTCTGCACGCTCCGGTCCCTGCAGCAGTGCGGCACGGAACAAGGCACTTCCATCTAACGGAGCGACCGAGCGGTCGAGCGGTAGACGACGTAGGATGAGCCTAGTCTATGATGATATACTCTCCAGGCAACAAAACGATGAATTGTATACGGAATGAACAGGGCCATTAATGTCAAATTTTAATTACCATCGTCGGCACCAGTGCCTTGTTGAGGCGCACTTTTCAACGCCGCAAGCAGAAGCCCAGCAACAAAACTTTCCATAACATTGGCAAGGTGCAACATGTCCACTAATCCGTCCTCTGCCTTGCCACGATGAAGTATCTGACTTCGCAACTTATAGCAGCGAGTGAAGAAATTAGCGGATGACTGTCCATCAAAAAGCTCATTAGGGATTAAGCGACCAGCAAGCTTACGCCCAGCCTGCGTAATCGATTCACGCTTTAAATCTCCAAGGCTGTCAATAATTGACTTCTTCGTCTGCTCATTTACGTTTGATAGCTGCGTCTTAGCTCTAAACTCTTTCACCAATTCTTCTACCACGCCAGGGCGCTTTGGCCGCTCCAAGAGTGCCTCGACTGCTGTCACGAGCGTGATGAAACGACTGCGGGGGGATACATCAAAGAAGGAGCTTGCGTAAATTTCACTTGCGAGCACCTGCTTTTCTGTAAGATGCCGCGTGTGAAGGTATTCGCGTTGGAAGGTATCTATCAATTTAGGTGGATACTTACCTACAGTTGCCTTCGCATTGAAGGAAGCAAACCTTAGATTTTCAACATGTTCATAGACGTCAATGCCATGTATATCATTCCTGAAAGAGCATCCTTGTTGTTTTTGTAGCATAGCTAACCCTGCTTTCGTGAAACCACTTCGTTGTTTTCCATCGCCAAAATCTATGCCTAAGCGCTGATCGATAGCCCAGTAAAGAAGCGCACGTTTAGATTTTTCGGCAGCCTCTCTGGCTTGATCTTTCGAGGTGTATGGTCCCCCTAAAACGGCAGCTTGATTGTGGTCTTTTATTGGCGTTCCGATGGCACCACTGCGCAACCTGATGCGCTCTCCGAGCGGCGAGACTAGGAGTTCAATCTCCTCTACATCGGAGTCGATTCGATACCCCTCGGCAAAATTGAATCGGAGTCTGAAGTTGTATAAGGGCATAATTAAAGCTAATTGTAGCACCACTTTAGCCTTAGGAGAAGAGACCGCTCAATTCAAGCGACCCCCTTTTAAGGAGTGAGTAACAACATGACGAATTGTTGGCCCAATAAATTAAATAATGTGCCGTTAATTCTAGTTTAAGAGGCGGTACGATTATTCTGGGCAGATCATTACCCATTCACCCATTTTGAACCGTTATTACAACAACCCCACCCCATATTCCCTCAACCTTAACGCCATGCCCTTCCCATTTCCCACCAACCTAGTGAGCTCAGCCCAGAAGTCATTGCTATGGTTCTTGAACCGAGTATGAGCAAGCTCATGCATAATCACATAGTCCATCAGTTCTTCCGGCAGGCGGATAATCTTCATATTCAGGCTGATGTTGTTTCTGTGAGAGCAACTGCCCCATCTCGTCTTCTGATTCCGAATGAATACCCTGTTGAAGGTGAATCCATGTTTCTCTGCCAGGTGTTTGAGCCTTCTCGTTAGCTTCCGTTTGGCTTTCGCCCTCTCAATATCGACAGAATCGGCTGAGACAATTTTGTTCTCTTTTTCATATTGCTTCATCCTGTACAGGTGCCTCTGTATCCAATCCGTCTTGGCATAGACGAATTCCTCGGCTTTCTGGAAGGACAATCCATCAGGAACAGCAACCCGAACCCCTGTGAACGGCTTCACGGAGATGTTCACGTGTTTGGCCCGCTTACTGCGTTCAAACAGAACCGGCCCCACACTATCAATCTCAACAGTGTTGGAATTCGCCATCAGAAATGCCTCTCCACGTATTTCATAGCCTCTTGGCTGAAATTTGAATAATCATCAGGGTTTAGGCCTACCTCCGAGTGCTCCTTGGAATATTTCGCCAGCTCAATGATAATATCCCTCTTAATGCTGGCATAAACACTCGGTTGTACTTGCCACCCCTCAAAGGTGTGTTCATTTACCACTTTGCTTAGCAGGGATGCCAGTTCGTCCGGTTCATCGCATGGAACCTTTTCGTTGACAAGCTGACGGATAGCCATCTCGCCCTTGGAAAGACCCATCGCCTGTTCTTCCTTGATGGCCGCATTCAGATTGCCCGTGAGTTTCGTTAGCAGTTCCAAGGTGTCTTGCATCTCCTGGTCTTTGTGGGCCACTATGGCCTCTAGGTGCTCCATGAGGGTCTGATAAACTGGCAGATTTCCAAGCCTGACTATAAGAAGTGCCCGTAGACGCTTCTCTAGTAATACTTCTCGTTGCTCCCTGTCCGGCGGCAACTCATCGATTCTCCGTAAGTAGTTATCGTCCACCACGAAAATGGGAGCAGTCTGGTCTATCTTGCTGATGTCAACGTGTTCTTGGATGAGTCGCTGGGTATTAGCCAAATAGTCTCTCACGTCGGGTTTCTTGTTTCCATTCATCTGACGAAGAGCTACCACGAGTTCCGTTGCCCATTTGTAATCCTGATGATAATCCAGCAAGAACGGGTCTGGTGCAATGGTCTCATAGGTCACTTGCAGTTTCTTGTAGCCATCATTGACTCTGGATTCGAGTTTGTTAGTCTCAATGTGCTTCAGACATTGCCAAAGATTCGCAATATCAACCCCAGAAAAGATATTCTTGAATTCATCTATCAGGTCAGGGAGTTGACGCTTCAATTCATCAAAGTCTATCAGGCAGCTTTCAATCTCATTCTCGTTGAAGTTCAGGGCCTTATCCAGATGCTTTAGTATGCCGCAGTAGTCAATGACAATCCCGCATTGCTTGTCCTTGTATGGCCGATTGGTTCGGGCGATAGCTTGCAGGAGAGTGTGGTCTCTCACGGGTCGGTCGAGATACATCACTTGCTCCACTGGGGCATCAAATCCGGTGAGCAGCATGCTCTGAACCAAAAGAATTTTCAGTGGGTGTTCTGAGTTCTTGAAATTGCTGATAACTTCCTTCTGCTTCTCCGATGAATAGTGATATTTTCGCAGTTCGTCATCATCATTCTGTGCTCCGGTGTAAATGATGTCTGAAACATCAGTCCCAAGCAATTCATCCAGATGGTTCTTGATTTTCACGCATGCCCTGCGTGTGAAGCATACCACCTGAGCCTTATATTTATTTGGAGTCACGTGTTCCTTGAAATGGCTGGCAATATCTTCAGCTATGGAACGCAGTCGCTCCGGCTTCATCATGAAGGTGCCGTAGGTAGCTGCCTTCGTCTTCAGTTCGTCGAGGGTTTCATCATCCAGATATGAATACTCATCCTCGATGATTTTATCCATGTCTGCATCGGGCGGATGCCATTTCGTATTACGCAGTTGGTAATGAACTGGAACCGTGGCTCCATCCTCTATCGACTGACGGATGTTGTAGAGGTCAAGATACCGTTCAATCTGTCCGTCAGGACGCATCCCAAAATTGCGGTGGGTATTGCGGTCACTCCTGTCAATCGGCGTGCCAGTAAAGCCAATGAAGCACGCATTCTTTAATACCCCCCGCATTTCAATTGCGTTGAGTCCTTCCTGACTACGGTGGGCCTCATCGACCAGCACGATGATATTTTCCCTTTCCACCAGGATATCTCTCAGCTCACTGAATTTGAAAACAGTGGTGATGATGACTTCCCGGCGGTCATGCCTCAGCTTGTCCCGTAAATCCCGGATGGAATTGGCTCTGACAGTGTTGGGCAGTTTAGACGATATGAAGGTACCGGTTATTTGGTTATCCAAGTCCTTGCGGTCGACAATGATAAGCACGGTGGGATTCTTCAATGCTAGGTTCTTGCGCAGCTTCCAAGCGGTAAATAACATGGTGAGCGATTTCCCACTGCCTTGCGTGTGCCAGACAAGGCCGGTTCTCATAGCGTCATGCAAGACCCGGTTCACAATCTTGTTAGTGGCTCGGAATTGCTGGTAACGAGCTATCTTCTTTATGGTCACGTTTTCGGAGGTTTCAAAGACAATGAAATTGTGAATGAGGTCAACATAGGCCTGATGATTGAAGAGACCATAAATCGCCCTGTCGATATAAGGATTGTATTCCTTACCTGTCTCGAATGTTTGAAACTCGCTCCGGGATTCATCAAAATCAGCTGGCAGTCCACTATCGTCCTTCCACTCGAAGAAATATCCTGAGGATGAACCTGTTGCCCCATACTTCAGGATATGGCCATCAGTAGCAACGTTAAAGCAGTTCGATATGAACAGCCTGGGGCTGTGCTTCTGATAGCGTTCCAACTGCTTTATGCCTTCCTGGTAGGTGGACTCCTCGGTGGAAAGCATCTTGCATTCTATGACCGTGAGGGGAATCCCATTGATGAACATGACAATATCCGGGATGATGTGCTTTTCATTCTCGATTATGCCGTGGGTGATGGTCTGTTTGAGCTGGTTAGTGACAGTGAAGCGGTTGTTTTGAAGATTGTCCGCATCGATGAGGCGGATGGTTACGGCGTTTTCCGACTGGCTGGGTTTGAAAGACTGGTCGCCCTTGAGCCATTTACTGAATTCTTCGTTGCTGTCAATGCGCTGCAGTTTGTGGATAATAGCATCAGCGTGTTCTTCGGTGATGCCTTTTTCGCCGTTCAGCTTGACGATGGCTTCCTTCAGGTGAGGGGTGATGAAGGGATTGTCGTAGGAGTCACGGAGCTCCTCCAGTTCAGCGGACGAGATGTACTCCCACCCCAGCTTCTGGAGGGTTTTTACCAGAGGGATTTCGACCTGTTTCAGTTCCGAATACATCAGACCTTCACCCTGACTTTTCCAGTGAGGAGCACCTGCATCAGACCTTTCTTGAGCTGCTTAAGTTCTGCCTTATAGGCCTGCTCTGACTTTATGTTATTATTTATTTCGGAAACAATCCCAGCTATTTGTTTCTGCTCACTGACCGGAGGAACAAGAATTGCCAATTTTAGAATTCCACCAACAGTTAATTGTGATTGAGCAGTGCCATATGCAAGCCTTTCAATCTGATTCTGCATATAATAAGAATTCAAATACTCATAATAGTATCTGGCAAAAATATTGTTTAACGCGCGTAGTATAACCATGCCTGAATTAATCCGTAGATTGTCAAAAATCACTGTATCATCAAAATATGCAAAGTTGCCTAAAGTTCCTCTTGTTGTTAATACTAAATCACCCTTCGTCAGCTTCCCTTTACCCATTGCTTCGTCTTTTTGTTGGCTGATATATTGTATTTCATCAAATCTGAACCCCGATTTTGTAACATTTTTTGCATTTAGAAAGACGCAATAACCACGACTGAACAGTTCATCTGAGTTAGGATAATTAATACCACGGTCACCATCAATAACATCAAATAGTTCCGATAGGTTTGCAGCCTCCCACTCCTCCGGTATCCGCCCAATCTTCGTCTCTTTGAACTGTGTATGCCCAATCCCTTCGGTAAAGAGTCTCTGCATCAACCCTTTTTTCAGTTGCTGGGTCTCCTGGATGATGGCATCCGTCTTTTCGATAGTCTCATCAACCGTGGAGAGGATTTCAGCGATTTTACGCTGTTCAGGAAGGGGAGGTAGCATAATGAGAAGCCCAGAGTACTCAGTCGCATTGATGTTGGCCTGTGCTGTCGCCCTGGCAGTTGAGTGAACCCACTTCCGATATATTGCTGAATGGCAGTAGTGCTTCAGGAACATAGGAAGAAGTTGCTCTCTTCTTGGCTTGAATCTTATGAGATAGCCAGCAAAAGCACATACTCCATCGCGTGCGTCGTAGAGATAAGTCAGCCCAATAGAACCGCTTCTGGCAAAGAGAAAATCCCCTTCCCTTAGAATATACTTATTAGCCTTTTCTGGTGAGATACCTACTGCATCATTATTAAGTGTTCCATCAGCGTTGATATCAGTTATCCTAACGTACCTTACTAGACCATTTTCATACTTTGTTGCACTTTCCCCAGCACCATATTCAGCTTTACCAAGGCAAACGCTATCAAGTCTTACAACTTCCCACTCCTCCGGTATCCGGCCAATCTTGGTTTCCTTGAATGTTGTCCTCATTGATATCCCAGCTCCTTTAGAAATCCATCCAACTTGTTCTGCACACTTGTCCTCTCTGCTTGCAGGCTTCTCAGATTCTTCATGACCTCTGAAATATCCACCAGCTCTTCCGGCTCGGTCGTGTCCACATACCTAGAGATGTTGAGGTTGTAGTCGTTCTCCTTAATCTCGTCCAATCCTGCGACAGCGCAGTAGCGTTCCACCGACTCGAACGCGTCAAAAGTGCTGGCGGTCTTTTCAATATCCTCCTGCCGCAGGAAGTTCTGGGCTTTGCCCTCCAGGTAATCCTTGCTGGAATCAATGAACAGCACTTTTCCCTTGCGTTCCTCCGGTTTGGTGTTATTGAAAAACAGTAGGCATCCTGGTGAACTGGGCCCATAGAACAGGTTGGCAGGTAGGCCAATCACCGCTTCAATCAGGTCTCTCTTCAGAAACTCCTTACGTATCCTTTCCTCCGAATTCCCCCGGAAGAGCACGCCATTATCCATCACAATCCCCATCCGTCCTTTGGGTTTCAGGCTGGCATACATTAGTTGCAGCCATGCCCAGTCGCCCGCTCCCTTTGGAGGCAATCCAAACGTAAATCGGTTGTGGGGGTCTCCATTCTTCCACATGTCGTAGTGCCAATTTGGGTAGTTCCATGGTGGATTGGCTAATACCATATCAAACTGCTTTAGCTTGCCGGTCTCCAGATGTTTGGGGTCGTCAAAGGTATCGCCGTGTGCAATATGAGCATCGGCATAATCGTGGAGAACCATGTTCATCTTAGCTATCAAGTATGTGTTGTAATTCTTCTCTTGGCCGTACATGAATAGTTTGTTAGGTTTACCTCCACGACTAACGAGGTATTTTGCTGCCTGAATCAACATGCCACCAGAACCGCAACAGGGGTCATAGATGCTTTCCAATTCGTGAGGCTTGAGCATCAGTATCAGTAATTTGGTCACCATTGAGGGTGTATAGAACTCACCACCCTTCTTCCCTGCATCATCGGCAAACTGCTCTATCAGGTACTCATATGCCTGCCCCAGCATATCGCCAGAGACACTATTGTTGCCCAGCTTGTGCTTGTTGAAATGCTGCACCAGATTTGACAGCGCAGCGTCGTTAAGCTTGGTCTTGTCAGCGAAGTCTATGCGGTCGAGTATGCCGTCTATCTTAGGTGCGTTAGCCATAGTGACTCTGGAAAAGACAAGATTTATCTTCTCCCCGATGTTCACCGAGACATTCAGAATGTCATTCCAGGCGCAACCCTCAGGTCGGTAAAAGCGGGTATACATGTCAGGATTGCTAGCCAGTTCTGACCCCACTTTTTCCAGGAGTTTCTCATATTCTTCGTCATAGACATCACTCAGCCGTTTAAAGAAAAGTATGCCCAGGATGTAGTTCTTGAAGTCAGCGGCATCAATGCTACCTCTGAGGATATTAGCCGATTCCCAGAGGTAGGACTTGAGTTCTTGGAGAGTAAGTTCTTTAGACACAACACCTCCTTTGGTTTGGCAGGTTACATCAGGTTGCCAAAGAAACACCGTGAGAGTGCCCATATTATATGTCTTCTCAGACAAGGCATGCAATCACTTGAAGGCAAGGCAGATATCAGCGAGAGCCGTGGGCCATAAGACCCGATGAGCAGTATGAACTATTTGCGGACTGCACATTTTAGCTTCTTGTTACCTAACTACACAAACCATCGTTTTGTGACTTGATAATCAACCAAATTGTTTTCAAAATTTACTTCCTAGTTCCACTTCAATTTCCACTTTAGTCCACTTCAGTTTCCACTCCATTTTCCACTTGTCTTTACTCGAGTTTCCGCTTTTTTGCTCCAGTTTCCAGTTTAGTTCCACCCCAGTTTCCACTGTGGTTCCACCTTGGTTCCGCCTGTTTCTACCCTATTTCCACCCATCTTCATCCTAGTCTCCACTATTAGTATTTGAACTCAGCCTATTCGGCTCATGAAGCTCATGGGCCTCATAGATTAAGCGTGCCGCAGACGAGCCGTTTCTGGACTAGTTTCGCGCTAGTCCTATGGTTTAGTTCCATGTTTGAACTCTAACTTCTGACTTGTAGTCGTTTTAGCTTCTAATTTAGAGTTGGAACTGGAACTTGGAACTTGTAGCTGATAAGTTGTGCTCTGTAACTTCGCACTTCTGGTTCCATGTTCCAATGCGTGGTTCCAGAAACTGGGTAAGTAAGCCGGTATCCAGTTTTAGTGTTCACAGTTAGCATTACCAATAGAATTGCATCACAATCCGGAATTGGTTGCTCATAACCATTTTGTTTAGTTCCTCGTTCTGCATTGGCCGGGACAAGCAAGTGCGCAGACCATCGTTTTGTTGCCTGGAGAGCATATCTCCAGAGACTAGGCTCATCCTATGTCGTTTCCCGCTCTGTCGCTCTATCACGCCATCGCTCCGTTGCCGTGGAAGTGCCTTGCTCCGTGCCGCACTGCTGTAGGGACCGGAGCGTGCAGAGCGGGAACTGAGGAGGAACAGAGCGGGAACTGAGGCGCAACCAAAGCGGAAAGCGGGAGGCAGATCCTGAAGACACAATCTGTCCTTTTGTTTGATGATGGACACAGGACAACTGTACCTTAACAATTTAATATCGGATAGGGCTAGTCTGAATGCCTCCTCACTTTTAGGTAAATAATGAATAAGGGGGCAAGT
>JAUWFX010000029.1 GCA_030606765.1 Dehalococcoidia bacterium | reverse complement strand
ACAATGAAGTAGAAGTCCGTGCCACCCGGATAGGAAGGCCCGGTGACAGTAACATCAAACGTCTCGTTGATATTTGTGGGATTGACCACGCTACCGAAGTCGACTACCTTGGTCAGCTCCAGGCAGCCTCTGGGCTCGTAGTTGCCGAAGTTGTTAGAATTCAAAGCACCATTGCCGAATACTTCGCTCTCATAATAACCAGTATTCGGGGCAACATACGGGTAGGAACAGAGCCAACCTGCCTGTAGTACCTCCCTTACATCCCAGGTGCCTAATTCTATATCCGTAATGATGTAGTAACCGGTTGAGTCAGTTACACCACTTGGTTCACCGACATCAAGTACACCATTGCCATTGTAGTCGATGTAGATGGTCCAACCCTCCAACCCCAGCTCACCGAGGTCCCATACATGGTTGGCATTGAGGTCGTTGAACTTATAACCAGTTTTGGTGGCGGGATATATGGCGACGCCCCATTCTTCAAAGCCGTCCTCGCTTTCCCATTCTCCGCCCTGGAGGCCATGCCGGGTGAAAATCACTACGTAGTCTAGCATCTTACCGGCAAATTCGGACTCGGGGACCAAAACTCTGTAGTCGCGCTTGCCGCTGCCGGTGTTCCAAAGGTAGTCCATCTTTATCCACGTGTTCCCGTCGCCATCTAAGTTATAGACCAGCTTAGCTTGGCTGGTGCCAGTTCCATCCGGGAAATACCCGTCTCCTGAACCGTCAGCTGAACCCTCATTGTAGCCCAATAGATTAGGGTCGTTGGTGGTCCATACCTGGAATTCATCAAGGCTGATATACCCGGTGCTTGACGTCTCGTTGATATCCAGCTGGAACTCGCGGTATATCACACCCCCTATCTCTATCTGGGGTACATCGTTAAGAAAGTAGCTATGGGTGAAGGTGGCCGAAGTCTTTTCGTCGAACTGGAGCGGCCGGCCGTCGGTGTTGTAACCCCGTTCGTTAGGGCTCGCTCCGACACGGAAGAATGCGTTGAAAACGCCGCTTCCAGTCGGCAAAGTACTGGGTAATGATTCCCAAAGTGCACCGTTAATCGTCTCTTGTATGACAATGTCAGTGCCCGGATAGACCATGTCATAGGACGGATCTGATGCTCCGAAAACGGAAGGCACCATCGTCAGAGCCAGGATAATGGCCAGTACCACGCCTATCATCCCGACTATTGAGCGCCTTGTAATAAACTTAGTTTTATGCTTCATTACTCTAAAACCTCCTTTTCTCGTATTTGAATATGGATTTGCTTTGCTTATTTCTTCTTCCAACCAGTCACCTCCTTTTCTATGTCATTCATAAAAACAAAAACCGACCTCTGTGGAAGTCGGTTTCACTATTAGCTCCTTATTACCCAAGTGACCACTTACGGGTTATAACTCATCGCCCCATCCTGAATGTATTAGAATATCAAGAACTTATATGCAAACCTCCTGAAAAAGTTAATAAATACAAACTCCCAAACCACCTTATCCTACGTACAACACACGTAAATTAGTTAGGGCTCGTTAATTTTTGTGCTCGAACTTGAGTGCCCTACCACACCCAACCCCTTTAACTGCCTCACTGCTCCTTTCCTAAACTATAACCCTTCCCTTGGTCTTAGAAGGACAATATCAAGCATGCTCGCAGAGCGAGAACTCATATTATACCTTTTGCTGTGATAAGCTGTCAAGATATCCAAAGCTAACTTTTCCTCCCATTTTTTACTTTTTCGGTTATTATTAATGGCGTTAGTGAAGCGGACCAACTTAACATCCTTTGTAATCTTGCAGGGTAACGAACTTCCCATTCGTCCGGCCGCGGTGAAGGCTGTCAGCGGTTAACGGAAACCAGGAGGGATTACAGACTTATGCTTGCTTCAGTTGCCGGATGGTGCATAGGATGTAAGCAACTGCTGTAAAGCCGGAACCAGTTGTTTCTTTCCCAAGAAGCGTTGGGCAACTGCCCTGCGGTTTTCCCCAATTCAGTGAACTTTATAGGTACTGTCTCCGCTGGAATTGAACTGTGCAAGCAAGCGAGCGATTTCCTCGCGCTTGAATCTGCGGTCACCACGGGGGGTAATGCGGTATGCCTTTATTCTTCCGCTATTACTCCACCGTCTCAGGGTGTTGGGATGGACATGGAGCAGCCTGGCTACCTCCCTCACCGTCAGCATATCATCCATTTGGCCATTATTATCCATACTATCCATATCTTTTCCCATCTCTTCTTTAGTTAACATATCTTAAGGGTAACTCACTTAAACCAACCGCACAATCACCCAGAAGTACCAATTTGATTAGAAAATAGTCATAGGAAAAAAGTCCTGGTTTGGCAATGTTGGTAAGAAAGGTTAAGTTAAGTATATTGACTTCTCTTGTACGAAGTGTTACTCTTATTATTGGGGTAAAAGAGATGGGTGGTTGTTATTCAGGCTTTCCGGTGATGCTGAGGCTGATGTCGGCTGATTGTCCTGATGCTGTAAGGAATGCTGGATGCGCAGCGCCTCACACTGGAACACACAAATCTGAGAACGCAATATACTCTACGATTAAAGGCTTTGTTGATAATAACGACTGCCGATGCTCTGAACCTGTTTCCAGGCAGGTCGATCAGGGCGACCGGGCTTCCTTATCAAGTCTCCTCTCTCGGTGGGAGAGCAGGAAAGTGAGGGTGAGACCGGCAAGGCACGCCTTAAATCAGAGATGAGGTGGAATATGGAATATACGCCCGATGAGATAAAGGAAAAGTCAGACTCCGCGAGTCATGCTTCTAAACGTGTTTAAGAACGTAGTGCGAGGCTTTAGCCTCGTGCCCGACCCTGAAGGGTCGCACTACGAAAATCTTAGAGGCGAGGGTGATTAAGTGGGGCGGTCGATCTGGGAGAATCTCGAATCGGGCAAGAGACGAAAAAAGGAGAAAAACAAAGATGAAAAAAATATTACTTATATCTTTGGCATTAGTCCTGGCGCTGGGCGGTCTCGGCGTGGCCGGTGCCCTGTGGTCGGATTGGCTGTACATCGACGGTTACGTTGAAACCGGTTACATCGGTGCCGAATGGAGCGTTGAATGGGCTGGCGATAATGAGCCTGCGGACAAGGACGTAAGCTGGATAGAGGCTTGGCTACCTGACCCTAATTATATGGCTATAAGCATATATAATGCCTATCCGAGCGTTACCTACACTGTCGAGTGGAACATTTATTGTTACGGCAGCGTGCCCATTCACTTCGACGACCCTTACATCTGGACAGATCTGCCAGCGGGGGCCACCTTTACTTTCACAGACATGTCGGGCGTCCCCATTAACTGGTACGGGCTACAGATGCATCCAGGCGAAACAATATACGGGCTGCTCACCATTCACCTGGACAATGATGCCTGGCAGTGGTGGTGGTACACCTTCTGGATCGAGCTTCAGTACGGCCAGTACAACGAATTCCCATAGACCAGGACTGTGCGGAGGCTAAAGCCTCCACACACCCCCCGGTTATTCTAGTGAAAGGAGACGATAAGGGAGAAAGATGAAATGAAGAAGATTGGTTTACTTTGTTTAGCCCTGGTTCTGGCTCTGGGCGCGATGGGCGTCGGCTACTCCCTGTGGTCGGATTCACTGTACGTGGAAGGCTGGATTGAGACCGGTTCTCTTTGCTGGGAATGGACGGGTGTCTCAACCACGGACCCCGGACCACCTATTGGTACTGTCATGGACCAAAATTGCCGTCCCGGGTTCTTGGGGCCACCGCCCTATTATTGGTATTCAGGTAAAGATGTGGGCTACACGAATGCCTGGATAGTGGACCCCCACACGATAGAACTGACAATGGTCAATGTCTACCCCTGCTACTTTGTAGCGGTGAGCGTCTATGCCCACAACTGCGGAACGATACCGCTGCATTTCGAGCGAGTCATCATACGGAGTGACTACGGTGAGCACATCATAGACTGGATTCAGCCGGATAGATACCCCACCATAGAGCTTGACCTGAATGGGGATGGTGCCCCGGACATCGAGTTTTCGTGGGGCAACCATATAGGAGACCAGTACCACCCGTGCGATGACAGCGGTGAGATAAGTTTCTGGATTCATGTCATGCAGCCGGCTCCGCAGGGTGCGGAACTGACCTTCCAGGTTATCCTGGAGGCTGTACAGTACAACGAGTCCATACACCCGATACCCCCGCCATAGCAATGCGGGTGATGGTAGCAGAGCGAGAACAGGGCAGGATGATTAATAAGAAACTGTAAAAAAGGAGAAAAATAAAGATGAAAAGAATACTGCTTATTTGTCTGGCGCTGGTACTGGCGCTGGGCACTCTCGGCGTGGCCGGTGCCCTATGGTCGGATTGGTTGTACATCGACGGTTATGTCGAAACCGGTTACATCGGTGCTGAATGGAGCGTCGACTACTTCTTTGATAATGAAGATAAAGACTTCAGCTATATCGATGCTTACGGGGCGGGTACCGACGTACTGTGGATAGACATCTATAATGCCTATCCGAGTGTTACCTACACTGTCGGGTGGAACATTGAGTGTACGGGCAGCGTGCCCATTCACTTCGACTCGCCTTGGTTCTGGGGAGATCTGCCAGCGACCACGGACTTCACGTTTGTCGCTTTCAACGCGGCGGGCGAACCCGTTGACTTGTACGGGTACCAGCTGCATCCAGGTGAAATAGTATACGGAGAGCTCACCATTCACCTGAGCAATGATGCCGCACAGGACTATTGGTACTACTTCTACATCGACCTTGAATACGGCCAGTACAACGAATTCCCATAGGCCAGGACTGTCAATACCACCGCCGTAACGAGACGTGTGATGGTACAAAACGAGAGGGGGGTGGGCAGCCCCCACCCCCTCTCCTTGGCAGGGGAAGAGGCAAAGGCCTATAATGGTCTTTACCCCTTCCCCTGGGAAGGAGAAACAAGTACCGGTACTATCGGTTCGTCATAAAGAGAAGGTGAGACCGCGAGTAAAATGAGAAGGAAAAGAAACAGGTTTTCCCGGCTGGGGATACTGCTAATAACGCTGCTCCTCGCCCTGTGTGTCACAGGTGTCGGTTACGCCGCCTGGACGGACGAGGTCATAATTGATGGAACGGCGAACCTGGGCTATGTTGATGTAGTACTGAGCCCGGGTGCGTGCTCAGGCCCCGAGATTACCGGCTCCGTGAGTCCCCCCCATACACTGGTCATTACCCTCACGGCTGCGCCGCCCGGCACCTATACCTGCGGTTTCACCATAACGAACACGGGAACAATACCGGTAAAGATACAGAGCATTACGATGTCAGGCGTTCCGGCCGGGGTGGAGGTGTCTGTGCTGGGAGTGGCAGAGGGCGTACAGATAGAACAGGCTGGCGTTTACCCCGACTACGTTGAGGGAATGGTACAGGTTATAGTACTCGACGGCTGCATCGCATCGTGCTCCTTCGAAATTCCCTTCTCATTTGTCCAGTGGAACATGTATATTGAGTAGAAAGAGACCGGTGGCAGAGTAATAGTATGACGAGATTGCAGGGGCTAAACAGACAAATCAGGATGAGCAGGTGGCTGATCTTAGCCCTGGCGCTGGTGCTAGTTTTCGGCAGCGTGGGCATTAGCTACGCCAGAATACAGGGCGGCCCGCAGAATACAGGCGTGGTACCATGCTGTTGCGATCCTTTTACCTGGGTGGTCTCCAACGACGACGGCACAGAGGATAGCATAAGTCCCTACGGGATTATCGACCCCAGCGATGACGGCGGCGGCACCAACTACGATAGATGGGGTGCCCAGAGCAGCGACGACCCCTCGGAACCGCAGACTGTGGGCACCGAGTGCGACAGGTACGATAAGGACGTGGCACGGACCACCGCCTGGATTTCAGAAGACCAGCAGGAAATCACCGTGCTGGTAGAAAACGCCTATCCGTCATACTACTCGACTATCTTCTTTGCGCTGATGTGTCCCGATTCGGCTCTGGGAACCATCACAGATATTATCATTGACAACCCTTATCCAAGTGCGCTTGATGTCAGTATCAGTGGAATATATCCGGGGCAGGTAATACCACAGGATGGGGAGGTTATGGGCGCCGTGCATGTCCATGTCGAGCAGCCAGCCGCGCAGAACGCAGTTTACACATTCAGGGTCTCAATCGCCACCGAATGCCAGGTGGTGGAACACGGCACTGCCTATGCTTACCATGCTGATTATGCCGCGTGCTTCCTTGACCTGGGTTTCACCAAGTGGGGCTGGACCAACGGCCCGCTGGGACCAGGTTTTTACGAATTCCAACTCTGGGCAGGTGCCGCCAACTGCGATACCTCAAAGGGCAGGCTGGTGGGGCAGCTCACCGTCGACTACGACGGCTCAACCGCGGTGGTTAGCTACGAGATATACGAAGGTAACTGGATGACAGCGACGCACCTGTATATTGGTAATGAACATCTACCCAGAGATAAAAAAGGCAGCGAGACGGTGATACCCGGCCAGTACCCCTACAAGCATGACCCCCTGGATGATGTGACAACAGACAGCTATACGGTGACCGGGTTATCCGGGGACATCTATGTA
Organism: Dehalococcoidia bacterium; assembly: GCA_030606765.1. Next base: position 6,911 of record JAUWFX010000029.1, on the reverse strand, counting down.
GTTGCTCACGCTGTCGTTTGCTGGTTCGAATGACTCCGCCGGCATTCAGCGGCGTAGTTCACATAACCCCATTGCCTCACACCCGGCATTGCTTCGGCACCCTTCGACATGCTCAGGGTATGCCAATCCTCAGCCCCAGCAGCCCCACCGGGATTGCGGAGCCTGTTCCGAGCACAAGCGAGGAATCCCGGTGTTGGGATTCATTCAGGGCTTCGCTTCTCGCAATGACAGAGAGGAGAGGCCTGGCAATAACGGAGAAAGGTAGTTGGTAATGACCGAGGGGAGATTAAAGCGCCTTGACAAGGTTTCAGTCTTTCCTACACAATGGTTTCAGCATGAATATCAGCCTTAGAGACGACCCGAGATATAACTGGTGGCTCGTTCTCGGTCTGCTGGCTGCCATATACTGCCTGATAAACCTGGGACTGCCCAGTCTCCCCATCAACACATTCGCCAGAACTTATGTCGTTCAGCCGATACTCTGGGGACTCCTGGCCTGGGCAATACTGTCCCTGCCCGGCTACAGGTCTGCCGGCGGATTGAGGCTCAAGACTACCATCATCCGGTTGGCGTTGGTTATCGGTGTTTTCCAGATAGCGCTCTATGTCATTGGCGGGCTCTTCTCCAGCTTTGGTAAAAGCCCTTATTCCTTCACTGCGACTGGCATCCTGACCAATCTGGTATTTGTCGGCTCAATGCTGGTGGGCATGGAGCTCAGCCGTGCCTGGCTCATAAACCGCCTGGGCAGGAAACACACCTTGCTGGCGCTCGCCTTCGTGGCCGTGCTCTACACCCTGCTGTCCATCCCTTTAGCCCGCATCACCGGTCTCACGCTGGGGCTTGGCTCCATCAGCTACATGAACTCGACCGTCCTGCCGGCACTGGCCGAGAACATGCTGGCCTCATTCCTGGCCCTGATGGGCGGGCCGCTGGCTGCTATCGCCTACCGTGGGATACTCCAGGCGTTCTGGTGGTTCTGCCCTATCCTGCCAAACCTGCCCTGGGCATTCAAAGGGCTTATCGGCGTGGTGGTGCCCGTCGTCGGCCTGGTGGTGGCAAACACCCTTCGCGCTTCGCATCCCCGACGCAGGCAGGCGAGACGGGAGGGTGAGGGTTCTCTGGCCGGCTGGGTTGTTACCACGATTATCGCCGTAGCCATAATCTGGTTCGCCGTCGGGTTGTTCCCGGTGCACCCGACCACGGTCATCGGCGGCAGCATGAGGCCGACCCTGGACGTCGGCGACGTTGTCATCGTAGTCAAGGTGCCGGCGGATACTATCAATCCAGACGATATCATCCAGTTCCGGGAAGCGGAAGGAGGTACCACAGTACACAGGGTGGTCGAGATTCAGGAAATAGAAGGGAATATGGTTTTTGTAACCCAGGGCGATGCCAACGAGGCGCCGGATACCGACCCTGTTCTCGCCGACAACGTGGTAGGTAAAGTGGTTTTTAACATTCCCAAGGTGGGCTGGACAGCCATAGCGGTCAAGGAATTCTTCATGGGATAGGTATGAAAGAGCACAAGACAAATCCCAACTACAAAATCCCAATGCCCAAAACAGTTTTGAATAACGTCATTGCCAGGGGCGAAACTCCGATGCAATCTTGGGGGAGGGACAATGAAATTGCCAAGCCTCGACGAGTCAGGACTCAGAATGACAAAAAATGCTTCACAAGTTTAGTGCGCGGGCTTAGCCTCGTGCGGCCTTAGAAATGTAGTGCGCGGTTTTAGCCCCGTGCGGCACGCCCCTGAAGGGTCGCACCACAGAAATCTGGCGCCGAGGTTAAAGTAGAAACGAAGATTGACACCGTGGTTTTTACTCTCTAAAATAGAGGCACAAAGCTGATGAAAATCTGGAAAGCGTTTACCAGGTCCAGAGGCGTAAGAATAACCTGCTTCGTTCTGGCCGGTGCTCTGCTGGTGGTTTCAATAGTCGGTCTCGGGTATTCCGTGGCGCCGACCGGGGAAGTGCCAACGGCGAAATATGAACATAGTGGGCATTTCGACTACACGGTTTACCTCAAGCCCAGTATCCTTTACGGTGATGTCATACTGACCGACGAAGAAGAAGAGGAAGAGGTGCCGATGGTTTTCTTCCGGGACATCATGACAGAGGCCCGCTTCGCCTTCAGCTACAGCTTTGATTGTAGCCAGTCGCTATCCAGTATTACCAATAAGGTGGTGGTGTCAATAATTGCCGAAAACCCTGGGGTGTGGCAAAAGGAAATGACGCAGTTGGAAGAGACCCATGAGGGAACAGAGTTCAGCGTGGACTTTCCTTTGAATCTCAACCACCTTGACAGCATAGTCAACGATATTGAGAACGAGATAGGAATTGTCGGTCGCGAGAGACAATTCATCATCATAGCTGTGGTCACTACCACGGCCGAGACTGCTCTGGGCCAGATTATCGAGGACACATTCAGCTATGAGCTTCCAGCCATGCTCACAGCTAAGAAATTAGAACTGACAGGCGACCTGGAAGCTAGTCAAGAGGGTTACAGGGAGGGAACAAGATATGAAGCCAGAGGCCGCTTTGATTATGAGGTGTCTCTCGAGCCGAATGAGCTCTATGAGACAACCGTGCTCAGATCGGAGGCGCTTCCTGTACCAGAACCTCCGGCACCTGCCCAGACTCTGGGCCCGGGGCTGGTGTACTTTCCCGACATAATTGACAATATCAAGGCAAGTTTTTCTTATCGCCTTCTCTGTGATAGACCGATAAGCGAGCAATCACAGGAGGTGGACGTCAGTGCCACAATAGAGAACCCGGGAAAGTGGAGCAAGAGCCTTGTCCTGATGCCCAAAACAAGTAGAAATGGCAGCTTTACCATGCCCTTTTCCATAGATATACAATATTTCACCAGGGTGATTGATGCCATTGGACAGGAGACAGGTGTTACCGGCAATTCCTACAGTATAACGCTTAAAGCCAGTGTCCACACCGTTGCCCAGACCGATGTGGGCGCCATAAACGAGACCTTCACTCAGACCCTGGGAGCTACGCTGGAGGAAAATACACTCACCTTTGACGAAGAGCTATCCGGGTCCCAATCTGGTACCATTGGCGGGGCTGCGACCCCTGAAGCTTCCGAAGAAGGTCGCTCGATGGCACTCTGGATTATTTGTCTGGTGGTAGCCTTGCTGGCTCTGGGCTATTTCGGCTGGAACCAGAGCCAGCTTGGGGTGGCGATGGTTAGTGCTGGTGAAGCCGAGGTTGCCCGGGCTAAAAAGAAATACAGGCAGATGATGGTTGACGTTGAGGAGCTGCCCGGGGTCAAACCAACTGAGACAGTTATATCCCTCAGCTCACTGGATGATTTGGCGAGGATAGCCGATGACCTGGTTAAGCCCATTCTGCATCACGTAAAGGAAGGGCGCCATACTTATTGTGTTATTGACAGCGTTGTAAGATACCTGTACATCGTTGAGACCTGAAAATAGTGCTAAATCCCGGAGTCCGTCTCCGCCAGATGCCCTATCATTCGAAATTGAGCTTATCTCTGTCATCTTTATTCCGAACGAATTGAAGAGAAATGGTCTCCGAGATTCTTCACCCTCTGCTCAGAATGACACATTCATTCTGTCATTGCGAGGCACACTACTGTCGAAGTAACCTCGGAAAGGGGAAACGAAATTGCCATGCCCCGATAAGTCGCGGCTCGTGATGATACCCTTCCTTTTCCTCCAGTTTTTTGCTTCTTTAGTAGTCATTATTTGAGTTTCAGGATTTCTCGTCTGGCTTTCTGCCGCTCTTCGACAATTCATTCAACTACAATGTAGCGGTCCTTTCCCGTCCCCAAGCTATGCTTCAAAGCTGTCACGACCTGGGGTAACTGCCAGGGGTCCGCCACGAGCTTGTTCTTAACCTCATAAGCCAGGAGCACTTTAATCGCTTCGACATCAATAGCCATAAGGTCCCCCGAAACAAACACCACTTCAGGCTCCACCAACTGGCCCTTGGCAGGACCACCTGAAATGAAGGCCTTTCTGCCATCCATGATTATGAGATTTGGTTGCCAGCACAGGCTGATTTCCGCAATCTTTTGCTCCAGGCGGCGAGCGTGAAGAGCACGTCGTTCGCCAGGGTGCACAAAGCCTACCGCAAGCTTCAGCGCCCCCGAAAATCGTGCTATATCATGGGTTTTCAGGCAGGGCAGATATACTATCTTGTCAGCTTCATAGGCTGAGCGTGGCATGGAAACAGAGCTCAGATAATCCCCATTAATCTTGACCCTTACCCAATCATCAGGTTTATCATCGAAAGCAATGAGCTCCACCCCTAAATCACGCGCTAACTCGAACATACCCAGTTTCCTGAACACCTTCCTGGTGGGTCTCCATATCCCTCCAGAGCTTTCGCCTATTGTAACTTTTGCTCCCGCTTCCAGGAGGAGTTCGACTACGGCGCGCAGAAACACCAGGTCGGTAGAGCCAGGATATGGGTCCTGGCTGTTAAAATTTGGCTTAAGCAGAACCCTGTCGCCCTTGTCTATAACCGGCTCCAGGGAACCCAGCAGTGCTATGGCCTTATCAATAGCAGCCCTGATGTCTCCATCCGCCTTCACCTTAGCCACCAGAGCCTGGCCATTTCTGAGCCAGGGGTTGGCAGGGCGAGGCCTGGGGTCAACAAGCGGAATATCCCTGGGCGCCCTATCAGTGAGGAAGTGATAAACCCCGGCAATCTTATCTCCAAAATCCGTCATTTGTGTTTCCTCCTGCGAACGGTAACTCTTAAGTCCTGCCATGCTCGTAACAAGTTTTTGGTTTTCAAATATTTGTGCATTTCAGTAACCTCTAATTAGACCTCAGTATCTCTTCCAGAACGACTTTCCATCTGTCTCCCAGGAGCCTGGTGTCTAACTTGATCTGCGTGGCACCTATTTTAACTGCGCCATCAACATATTTACTCATAACTCCCCTTGCCCCTCTTATCTTAAGAGGGGAATCAACAGTCTGGGGTTTTATTACAATTTGCCTTCCCTGTGTGGAAATAGAGCTTACATCGGCCCACGTAGCCAGAACCTTGATTTTCACCACGTAAAGTAGATTTTCCACAGGCTCGGGCAAAGGACCAAATCTATCTTTAAATTCTCGAGCCATGTCCTCTACTTCGTCGATATGCTCCACCCTGGCCAGTCTGTGGTAAAGGCTTAATCGAGTATTTAGATTGGAAACATACTCTTCCGGTATGTGGGCGGCTAAGGGCAGGGATATGTTGGGCAATTCCTTCGCTTCCCCGGCAACGAGGCTCTTCCTCACTTCGCCAGCTTGCTTGGCTTTCAACTCCTCCACTGTCTCAGCCAGCAACTGGCAATACAGGTCAAAGCCCAGGGCGGCGATATGCCCGCTTTGCCTGACGCCTAAAAGATTGCCCGCTCCCCGAATTTCCAGGTCCTTCATGGCGATACCAAATCCCGAACCCAGTTCGGTAGCCTCGAAGATAGTCCTGAGCCTCTTATGCGCCTGGGGGGTCAACTGCTTCCCCTCGTCAAAGAAGAAATAGGCATACGCCTGGTTGATACCGCGACCCACCCTGCCCCTCAACTGATAAAGCTGCGCCAGGCCGAACCTGTCAGCCCGGTCAATAATCAGCGTATTAACATTCGGCATATCCAGACCTAACTGGATAATGGTGGTAGTCACCAAGATGTCATACTTGCCAGCGATAAAATCCGTCATCACCTTTTCCAATTGCTCTTCAGGCATTCGCCCGTGAGCTATGGCTATTCGGGCTTCGGGCACTAAATCCTGTAATTTGCTGGCAGCCCAGGCAATGCTCTGAACGCGGTTATGGACAAAGAAGACCTGACCATTCCTTTCCAGTTCACGCAATACCACCTGTCTGACCAGTGTGCCATCATAAACCCCGACATAGGTCTGGACAGTCAGGCGTTCTTCAGGAGGCGTTTCCACAATGCTCATATCCCTGACTCCGGTTAAAGACATGTGAAGGGTGCGCGGGATGGGAGTAGCACTGAGGGCCAGGGTATCCACTTCCTTCCTTATCTGCTTGAGTCTTTCCTTCTGCACCACGCCAAACTGCTGTTCCTCATCGATTATTACCACTCCCAGGTCTTTGAATGTGATGTCTTTTTGCAACAGGCGATGAGTGCCAATACATATGTCCACAGTGCCATTGGCTAAGCCTTCAAGGACTTCCCATTCTTTTTCCGGGGGACAGAAGCGGCTCAGCATTTCTACTCTTAAGGGAAAAGTTTGCAACCTCTCAGTAAAGGTAATGAAATGCTGCTGAGCCAGCACGGTGGTCGGGACCAGAATAGCTACTTGTTTATTATCCATAACCGCCTTAAAGGCAGCACGCAATGCTATCTCGGTTTTGCCATAGCCCACGTCCCCACAGATGAGCCGGTCCATGGGCTTGGCTTTTTCCATGTCCTCTTTAACCGCCATGATTGCCTCAATCTGGTCTGGTGTTTCCATATAAGGAAATGATGCCTCCAGCTCCTGTTGCCATAGCGAATCTTCACAGAAAGCGAAGCCAGGAGCTACCTCCCGGGCAGCATAAAGGTCAAGCAGCCCCTGAGCAATTTCCGCCACTGATTCTTTAACCCTTTTCTTTGTCCTTTGCCATTCCGGGGTTCTCAAACGGCTCAAGCGTGGTGCCTGGTCGCCAGCACCGATATAGCGGCTGACGCGGTCTATCCGGTCAGTAGGCACATAGAGCTTGTCACCAGCGGCATACTCTAAAACAAGGTATTCTCTCTCCATTCCATCGGAGGATCTCCTGGCCAGACCGTGGAACCTGGCGATGCCATGGTCAACATGGACGACATAATCGCCGGGAGCTAACTGAGGAAGAAACCATTGGTGAGGTATTGGCCTCTTCTTGCCTGCTCGCGGCTGCTTTACAAAGCCGAAGAGCTCGACATCGGTAATAAGGGTC
>JAUWFX010000050.1 GCA_030606765.1 Dehalococcoidia bacterium | reverse complement strand
TAGGCTGTGCAAAATCTATCCTTTGTGGTCAGCATCGGCCTGTGGGAGAAGAGGCTGGCTCTCATGCTGAACTGCTTGATAATGGGGAGCTTATTGGAGCAGCGTTAAGGACTAAATCTGGAGTGAGGCCAATATATGTTTCCGTGGGTCATAAAATTGATCTGGCATCGGCTTTGCAATGGGTGATAAAGTGCTGCCGTGGTTATAGACTTCCTGAACCTACCCGCTTGGCTCACCTCGCTGCCGGAGGAATGTTGACCTCCGAAACAAGCTGCCAAGGGAAGTTATTCGATTAAGGAGTATTTCAGATGCAAGAAGAAAAGGAAAATCTAGAAGCCTTGCTTCGCCAAATCTCAGACATCATGGTGCATCTTTGACATCCCTGGCAAGGAAAAGGAAATTGCCAGGATAGAGGCAGAGTCAGCCCAACCTGATTTTTGGCGTGACCCGGCTAAAGCTCAAGCTATCATGCGGGAACTCAGGGGCAAGAAGAATCTAGTCAATGCTTGGCGCGGGCTGGAGAAGAAAGTCGCCGATCTTCAGGAAATGACTGTGCTGGCTATTGAGGAAGATGATTACTCTCTTGAGGGAGAGGTACAACTGGAACTAAAAAAGCTGAGCTCTCGGTTTGAACAGTTGGAGAGCCAACAGCTTTTTACTGGCGATTACGATAGTCGAAATGCCATGCTCGCCCTTCATGCTGGTGCTGGTGGCACAGAGTCTCAGGATTGGGCAAACATGTTGCTCAGGATGTACTTGAGGTGGGCAGAGCGGCATGATTATAAAGCCGAGGTCTTAGATGTCTCCCCGGGAGAAGAGGCTGGTATCAAAAGCGCTATCGTGGAGATTAAAGGGGATTATGTCTATGGCTATCTCAAAGGTGAGCACGGGGTACACAGGTTAGTGCGGCTTTCCCCCTTTGATGCCGACCATGCCCGCCATACATCTTTTGTCCTGGCGGAAGTCCTCCCTGAAGCGGAAGAAACGGTGGATGTCAAAATAGACCCCGAAGACTTGAGAATAGATACTTTCAGGTCCAGTGGTCCTGGCGGGCAACATATGCAAAAGACAAGCAGCGCTGTCAGGATAACTCACTTACCTACAGGGCTGGTAGCTACTTGCCAGGGTCAGAGGTCTCAGCACCAAAACAAGGAAGCTGCTCTGAAAATCCTTTATTCTCGTCTCCTAGAGCTTGACCGCAAGAAGAAAGAGGAGGAAAGAGCCAAACTAAAAGGCGAGCGTATTGAAGCGGGTTGGGGAAACCAAATTCGAAGTTATGTTCTTCACCCCTACAAAATGGTGAAGGACCACCGCACTGATTACGAGGTTCACGATGCCGAAGCTGTGTTGGATGGAGAACTAGATGGATTTATCACTGAATACCTGCGGTCTAAAGTAGGAAAATGATTAAACGCATCGTCTTAATAACTTCGGCGCTTCTCTTGCTTTTAAGCCCCTCCCTCGTGGCAGCTGGGGATGATATTGCAGTTATAGATAGCGATGTAGAAGTAAATTTCCCAAGCCAAGCTGTGTTCACTCTCGAGGCTGAAAGCTATATTGATATCGTTGATGTCCGTCTCTATTACCAGGTGGATAGGATGAACTACGCTGAAGTTGTCAGTGAAGGTTGGGCTGATTTTATTCCGGCAAGCAGAATAGAGGCTAATTGGGTATGGGATATGAGGAATGCAAGCTTGCCCCCAGGTGCTGAAGTCACATATTGGTGGATTATTCAGGATGCTGACGGGAACAGATTTGAGACCTCCCCCGAGATAACGCATTTCGATGACGAGCGCTATCTTTGGCAGAGCCTGACTAGTACCCTACCTCAGGGTAACGAGCTGTCCCTTTTCTGGTATGAAGGCGGTGATTCCTTCGCCCGAGAGTTGATGGATACTTGCCAGGAAGGACTTGCCAGGTTGACCCAGGATATTGGCACCTATCCGGAGAGGCCCGTCAAGATATATATTTATGCCTCGACTAGTGATCTAAAGGGGGCTATGATTTTTCCTCAGGAATGGACTGGCGGAGTTGCCTTTACTGCATTTAGTACAATTGCTATCGGTATTCCACCGAGCGAACTTGATTGGGGCAAGAGGGGCTTGGTTCACGAGTTGACGCATCTTGTTGTTCACCAGGCAACTTTTAGCCCCTATGGGCAGCTTCCTATCTGGCTTGACGAAGGGTTAGCTATGTATAACGAGGGCGAGCTTGACCCTGTTTTTCGCTCCTACCTACAAGAGGCTATTTTGGAAGATAAGCTCATTTCAGTGCGCAGCCTGTGTAGTCCCTTTTCTGCCGAGACTGAAAAAGCTCGCCTTTCCTATGCTCAAAGCTATAGCCTTGTTGAGTACCTTCTGGATAATTATGGACAGGACAAGATGCTCGAATTGTTGACTATTTTGAAGCAAGGTAGTACCTACGATGAAGCTTTGACTGAGGTCTATGGTTTTGATATAGATGGTCTTGATGCTCGTTGGCGAGCAACGCTAGCATCCCACACTGTCATTGCGAGCGAAGAGTGGCAATCTTATCCCGCTTTGATTGCTGTGTTAGCGGCGTTAGCTGTAGTACTGATTTTATGGAGTGCTCTGGCTCTGGAGAAACGGACCTGGCGAAGGTCGTCCAAGAAATCAACCATATAAGATAAGTCATGAAAGACTCTTTTACTGTTCGCGATTTACCCCTCAATGAGCGTCCCAGGGAGAGGCTGCTCAAGCTGGGCAGTGAAGCTCTTTCTGCCCAGGAAATTCTAGCTTTAATTCTGGGCCGGGGGATTAAAGGTGAATCAGTCATGATGACTAGTCAAAAGCTGCTAAGCCGGTTTGGCAGTCTCAAAAGCATTGCCAATGCCTCTGTAGAGGAGTTGACCCAGACGAAAGGTATTGGGCCGGCTAAGGCGGCGCAGATTAAAGCTGTCCTTGAATTGAGTAAGAGGTTGGAAGCTGATGCCGGTGAGAAACCCCAGCCGGTGCTCAAGTCCCCGGAGGACGTGGTTTCCGCAGTGAGGAGCCAGTTGAAAGGCAAGAAGAAGGAACATTTTTTAGTACTTTGCCTGGATACTAGAAACAGGTTAATAAACTGCAAGCCGGTTTCCATAGGCAGCCTGGACACGAGTATTGTTCATCCCCGTGAGGTGTTTAAGGAAGCAGTTTCTTCCTCGGCCGCTTCGGTAATCTTTGTGCACAATCATCCTTCGGGTGACCCGGAGCCATCCAAAGAAGATATTGAACTAACCAAGCGGCTGGTTAAAGCTGGCGAGATCATAGGCATTGATGTCCTTGACCACATCATTGTCTGCGATAAGAGTTACTTAAGCTTGAAAGCTAAGAATTTGTTCTAAATTTAATAGCAAATGGCAAATAAACACTCTTCAAGTACGCAATTTACTGCGACTTAATTTCTGAGATATACTATTGGGCAAGCGAGCATCATGAAGACTAGCGAAAAGAGCGAGGTTTTCTTTTTCCCCTATGATAGAGGCAGGGCTTTCCTCAGAGGTTTGAGGACTCTTTTCTCTAAAGTAGCCGATGTTGTCTCTGCGGGTGATTCAGTAGCGGTGAAGGTTCACATGGGAGAATATGGCGGTAGTGCTTACCTTCGCCCGCCGATAGTGCGCCGGGCATGTGATTTGATTAAGGAAGCTGGGGGCAAACCGTTTGTCACGGATACCACTACTCTTTATCCCATGGGGAGATTCACTGCCAGCCAATATCTGGCTACAGCAGCCTACAATGGTTTCACCGAGGAATCGGTGGGAGCGCCTGTGGTTATCGCTGATGGGGAGCAGGGCTATGATGGCGAGTGGGTGGATACCCCCAGGCGGGTTTCTGATTGCTCTTTAGATAAAATAAAGATAGCCAGGGAGATTTTCGATGCCGACTCTATGATAGTTCTTTCTCATCTGAAGGGGCATGAGCTATCTGGCTTTGGCGGCTCTATCAAGAATGTGGCTATGGGCTGTGTTACCAAGGAGTCGAAGGCTGCTCAACATAGGGTAAATCGTGGTGTCATCGACCTTTCTAAATGCACGGGCTGTGGACAGTGCGTTGAAGCTTGCTCATTTAAAGCCTTGTCTTTAGTTGAGGAAAAAATGGTGCGTGATGATGAGAAATGCTTGAATTGTAATAATTGCCTTTATCTTTGCCCGGAGGGTGTTTTTTCCTTGCCTCCCCAGGCTAAAGAGGTGTTTCAGGTTTATTTGGCTCACTCTGCCGCCGGGGTGCTAAGCCGGTTTCACTCCAAAGTGGCTTTCATCAATTTTGTCCAGGATATAACGCCATCGTGTGACTGCGTTACACCATCAGGTTTGCCAGTAGCTCCAGATATCGGCATCCTCGCCTCCACAGATGTGGTAGCTATTGACAGGGCGTCGTTGGACTTGATTGCTCAAAGCAAGCCCGTAGGGAAATTTGCCAACGTCAGCTCTCCCGATATACTAGGCAAGATAAATGGTACGGACAGCCTGATTCAAATAAGAACCGCCCAGGAGCTTGGCTTGGGTAGCATGACATACGAACTGAAAGAGCAAAAATAAAAATGCAAAATGACAAGGCAAAATTTAGAAATGTATTTAATGGTCAAATTAAGAAAGTGATTTTTGCATTTTGATTTGCAATTTTGATTTTTTATCTTTGAATTTTAATCTTTCTTAGGATTTAATCGCTGTTTAGAACGCTCTATGGAGTAACATGGAAGATATTGAATTGGCTCGCTCTCTTTTGGAGGAAGAGAAATGGAATCTCGTCATGGTGAAGGAGGGGCAAATTCTTTTCAGCTCCGGAGAGCGCGGAATAGCCCCCTTTTTCCAGGCTGTTCAGAGTATGGGAGAAAGTTTACATAATGCTGCGGTGGCTGACCGCATCGTGGGCTCGGCCGTAGCTATGCTTTGCCTTTATGCTCGGGTAACCTCGGTGTATGCTGGCATAGCGACCACGGGAGCGCTTGATATGCTGAAGGGGCAAGGGGTAACCGTTAGTAGTAAGAACGCAGTTCCTTATATCTCTAACTATGATGGCACAGACTTGTGTCCTTTTGAGAAGCTGGCAAGGAATTCAAGAAACCCTGCTCAGTTATTTTCCAACTTAAAATCAATGTTTGGAGGTCATAGTGATGATGGAGAGGAATTCCTATAAGAAATTCTGGCTTGCCATTGTTATTCTGGCAATAGTAGCTATTACATCCCTTGTCGCCACAGCCTGGGTGTTAAATGAACTGAATAGGGCGCAAAACTCCCTAATGCTGGTAGACGATGAGCTGGAGGCGGCGCAAGCTGAACTAGCAACTGTTGAAATTGAATTAAACGCATCAAAAGAACTTGCCGAATCTCTGAAAGATACGTTGTCTAACCTGCAGGTTAACTATGCTAGACTGACCACCGGATATGGCTATGTATTAAGAGACCCCAGCTACCAGGAAATGGAGGATTTCTTAAAACAGGACAAGACAAGTGAGCAAGAATATTTGGAAGGTGAATATATCTGCGTTGATTTTACTGCGACTGTTAAGGCAAACGCTGCCAAGGAAGGAATCCGGTGTACCTATGTCGCTATTGAATATCGTGGGGGAAGTGGGCATGCTATTGTCGCCTTTGATACTACCGACGAAGGCCTGGTCTTTATTGAGCCGCAGTTTGATTGGGAGGTCGAGCCCGAAATTGGCAAGCGTTATTACCAATGCGTAATAGCGCCCCACTATTTAGCTAGGCCTGACTATGATGACACCATAACGCGAATTATTGTCATCTGGTAAAGAAGTATTAAGCTTGTTTCAGGTCAAGCAAGGAATCTGTGAATTGGCAGGGCAATGAAATCAAGGTATTCTCATAGCAAAGGAAGTCTGCGTATAGCATTCCTCTCGCTTATTCTTGTCTTGTTCCTTCTCCCTTTCACTGGTTGTTCTTGGTGGGGTGGCGAAGACATCCTTCGCCTCTGGGATACGGGGCCCATAACGCTTGACCCGGCGATTTCTGCCGACTCGTCTTCTCATAGCTATGTCATGCAAATTTTCTCTGGCTTGGTTCGCCTTGACCATGAGTTGAACATAGTGCCCGATATTGCTGAGAGCTGGGAGAAAAGCCCAGATAGCAAAACATATACCTTCTACCTGCGCCAGGGAGTGAAATTTCATAGTGGCAGGGAAGTCGAAGCTGCCGATTTCAAATATTCCTGGGAGCGAGCTTGCGACCCTGATACTGGCTCTGGCACAGCCGCTACGTATCTGGGCGATATCGTTGGTGCCAAGGATATGCTGGCGGGAAAAACGGGAGAGATCTCCGGGGTTGAAGTCATTGATGCCTATACTCTTCAAGTTACCATTGATGCTCCCAAGGCTTACTTCCTGAGCAAGCTGGCTTATCCCACCGCCTTTGTGGTTGATAGGGCTAATGTGAAATCCGGTGTAAACTGGTGGCGCGAGCCAGACGGGACAGGACCATTTAAACTGAAGGAATGGAAAACAGGGCAGTGGTTGATTTTGGAGCGCAGCCAGATTTATTATGGCGAATCGGCTAAACTGGTGCAGGTTGTCTATCTTCTGTCCGGTGTGCCCATCGCCTTGTATGAAAAGGGTGAGATTGATGTTACCCTTGTTTCCACGATTTACATTGACCAAGTTAGGGATGAAACTAATCCGTTTCATCTAGAGTTAGCCGTAACCCCCGAGCTTAGCCTCTATTATATTGGCTTCAATACTGCCCAACCTCCTTTCGACGACGTTAACGTCCGTCGTGCCTTCTGTCATGCTGTGGATAAAGAGCATATCGCTGAGGTGATATTGAGGGACATGGTAAATGAAGCCGATGGTATTTTGCCGCCGGGCATGCCTGGCTATAACGAAGCTCTCGAGGGACTGGACTACGATGTGGGAAAGGCGATAGAACTCATCGCCGACTCGAAATACGGAGATGCTTCGAACTTGCCCTCTATCACCCTAACTGTTGACGGCTATGGCAATAGCATTCCCAGTTATCTAGGCGCCATCATCCAGGAATGGCAGCAAAACCTCGGCGTGGAAATCTCGGTGAGGCAACTGGAACCGGAGAATTTCCTTTATAACCTGAAACAAGAAAAGGATGAGATGTTCATATTGGGCTGGATAGCTGACTACCCCGACCCGCATAATTTCCTGGATATCCTATTTTATACCGGAAGCGAAGTTAATATCTTCGAATACAGTAACTCCAGCCTGGATGCTTTGCTTGACCAGGCAGCTATAGAACAGGATAGAGCTGACCGCCTGGCTATGTACCAGCAAGCTGAACAACTGGTAGTTGATGACGCTCCTTGTCTCCCCCTGTTCCATGGCGCCAACTATATCCTGGTGGAGCCCTATGTCAAAGGCTATGAGCTCAGTCCCTTGGGCATTCCCGACCTGAGCAAGGTGTATCGGGAGTAGTTCTAGCTTTTAGGGCGGAGATTTACTCCCCGCATTGGGCTGTTGGCCCCTTCCCGTTAAATTAGTGGGACTTCGTGTGAAATTATGCTCAAGGCTGTGATTACGTTGGGGTAGTCCGTGGTGGTATAATGATAAGGGATGGAAAGGGAGGCGATGCTCTATGAGACACTCCCTGGTGGTAAGGTGAGGTGTCATGTTTGCCAGTGGAGGTGCCTTATTAATCCCGGTAAGCTTGGCGTCTGCCGTATGCGCATCAACCGGGATGGCAGGCTGTATAGCATGAATTATGCCGAGGTATCCTCGATGGCGGCCGACCATATTGAAAAAAAACCTCTATTTCATTTCTTCCCTGGCACCTATGCGTTTTCCTTAGGCAGCTGGGGATGCAATTTCCACTGCAAGGGATGCCAGAACTGGGAGATTTCCTGTTTGGACATCCCGCGAGGTTCACAGCAATTGCTCCCGGAAAGCGAGATAGAGCTAACCAAGAGGTATAATTGCCAGGGCATTGCCTGGACCTACAATGAGCCGACGGTTTGGTTTGAATATACGCTGGATTCAGCCAGGCTGGCTAAAGAAAATAATCTATACACTGTGTATGTGACCAATGGCTACGCCACGCCTGAGGCTCTGGATACCATAGGTCCCTGGCTTGATGCCTGGAGGGTGGATGTCAAGGGTTTCACCGATGGGTTCTATCGGCAGCTAGCCAAGATTCCTCAGTGGCGGGGCATTCTGGATGTCGCCAGGCGGGCTAAAGAGAAATGGCATATGCATGTTGAGGTGGTGACCAATATCATTCCTGCGATGAACGACGACGAAGAGCAGCTCAGGAACATTGCTACCTGGATTCGAGATAACCTGGGTGAACTCACTCCCTGGCACGTAACTCGTTTCCATCCCCTGCATGAGTTTACCCATCTGTCGGCTACCCCGATATCCACTTTAGAGAGGGCTTATCGGATTGGGAAAGAGGCAGGGCTGAAATTTGTCTATCTGGGCAATGTGCCGGGGCACGAGTATGAAAATACCGTGTGTTATTCTTGTGGCAAGACAGTCGTTCGTCGCATTGGCTATGATACTCAGGTGGTGGGGCTAGATGGCTCGAAGTGTAAATCCTGCGGAGCTGAGCTTAATTTCCGGACATAAGGGAGGTGCTTTATGGCAAGGGGACTTCATCCTGTGGTAGAACTGGCTAAGAAGACGGTGGAAAGCTATATCCGGGAGGGTAAAACGCCCAAGCCGAGGGAGTTAACTCCGGAAATGAGAGAGCGGGCGGGGGTTTTTGTTTCCCTGCATAAGCATGGGCAATTAAGAGGATGTATTGGAACCTTTGAGCCAGCTAAAGACAATGTGGCTGAAGAAATAATTGCCAACGCTATTAGCTCATCTACCGGAGACCCTCGCTTTCCCCCGGTCACTGCGTCTGAACTTGATGACCTGGAATATAGCGTGGATATCCTTACTAAGCCTGAGCCAGTCGCAGATATCAGCCAGCTTGACCACAAGAAATATGGCGTTATCGTGGAGAGTGATTGGAAAAAGGGACTTTTACTGCCTGCTCTGGAAGGTGTAGATAGCGTTGAAGAGCAAATTGCTATTTGTCGGCTCAAGGCGGGAATATCAGCCGGCGAGCCAATTAAGCTCTATCGCTTTCAGGTGAAAAGATTCCAGTAAGGGTGTTGAGACCAAAACACAGAAATCACATGAGCGAGTACAAGGCATAGTAGGAATTTCTTACGGTGTGCTATAATGAGGGACGTAGATGAAGAGAATTTTGGGACAGGAAGTGTGTATTGACGGAGGTGCGCTTTGGTTAAGTTTTTCCTAACCCCTAGGAGTGTGGAGTTTTATGACCTGTTCGAACAAGAGACGAGTAATCTGGTCGTTGCCGCAGAAAAACTGGTTGAGCTCTTTGACAATTATGAAGATGTGGAAGCAAAAGCAAAAGAGCTTAAGGAGTTAGAACATAAGGGTGACGTCATAACGCACGAAATAATACAGAAGTTACACCGCACCTTTGTCACTCCCATTGACAGAGAGGATATTACTCTCCTCGCCCAAAGCCTGGACGATGTAATGGATTTCATCGAGGCTGCGGGCAGAACAGCCCACCTTTATCGTATTGCTCAACCTACGGAGAGGGCTCAAGAGCTAGCCCGAATCGTAGCCAAGGTAGCCTACAAGCTGTGTGAGGTCATGCCTCGTTTGCGCCACCGTGACCAGTTCCCATGGATTCTCAAGGAGTGTGTGGAGATTAATACTCTGGAAAACGCGGCCGACGACGTGCAACACGCTGCCCTGGCCGAGCTGTTCGAAGTTTGCCATCTTGACGCATGCGAGGTAATTAAATGGCGCGAAATATATGAACACTTGGAAAGTGCCACCGACCGGGGCGAAGATGTCGCCAATGTCCTTGAAGGTATAGTATTGAAGCATGCCTGAGCTCGCTCTGCTGGTTCTGGTAATTGCGGCAGCCATCGGCTTTGGTGTTGTTAATGGTTTTAATGATGCTGCCAATAGTGTTGCTGCTTCGATTGGCTCCCGGGCTATTTCACCTCGAAACGCCATAATACTGGCTGCCTTTTGTAACTTCGCTGGTGCCGCTACCGGTCTGGAGGTTGCCGAAACCATCGGCAAGGGGATTTTAGTACCTGAGGCAATCTCATATTTAACGCTGATTGCTGCTTTAGTAGCGGTTATCGTCTGGGGGACTATAGCTACTCGTTTGGGTCTGCCGGTAAGTATAAGCCATAGCTTTGTCACAGGACTGGCAGCAGCTGGGATAGCAGTGGCGGGTAGTGAGGCAGTGATATGGGGCGTCCTACAACGGATTGGAGTATCGGTGGTTGCTGCTCCTACCCTGGGCTTCATCGGTGGCTTTGCCCTTATGGTTGTCCTGCTCTGGGCGTTTCGCCGAAGCGCTCCAGCCAGGATGAGGGTTGTCTTCAGCCGTCTACAGTGGCTTACTACCGCTTTTTTAGCTTATAGCCACGGCAAGAATGATGGTCAGATGCCCATAGCTGTCATCACCATGGCACTGATAATTTATTATAAGCAGATTGGTCAGTTTGGGCAGGCGGCCACGGTTTGGGACGAAATTGCGCTTAATGGTAATTTATGGTGGGTAATAATCGTATCCGCTTTAGCCATTAGCTCGGGCATCGCTATGGGTGGCTGGCGAGTCATTAGAACTGTGGGGATGAAGATCACTGCTCTACAACCTATCCATGGTTTTGCTACCCAGGCCTCAGCGGCTACTGTTATTGAGATAGCTTCGCGCCTGGGTATTCCCGTAAGCACCACTCATTGTGCTACGACAGCTACAATGGGGGTGGGTGCCACGAAGCGCCTTTCCG
>JAUWFX010000099.1 GCA_030606765.1 Dehalococcoidia bacterium | reverse complement strand
TCGCAGCAACCAGCGATGAACACTCCATCTGTAGCTGTAGCTACCGGGTCAAGTTTCACATGCTTTTCCATAAAGAAGCCATCCGCCCGGCGGTTGATGGTGAATATCTTGGCAACACCCTCAGCATCAAAGCGAGGCTCCAAAGCCGGGCACAAAATTACCATGTCTACGGGAACTCGGACTATTCCACCCAAAAGCGTGTCTTCAGTGATGACAACCAATTTCCCTCGTTCCCCATCAGTTAGCGCCACGCCAGTGACTTTAGCTACCTTGCCTCGAATAAAGTTAACACCTTCATCGCAAACACGGCGATAGAATTCCTCGAATCCTTCCCCGAAGCAACGCATGTCAATATACATTTGATATACTTCGGCCTGAGTAAGCTCTTTTATGAGGTGGGCGTATTTAAGAGCATACATGCAGCAAACCCGGGAGCAATATTCGTGATAATTCTCATCCCGGCTGCCAACGCAGTGGATAATCGCCACACTCTCAGGCTGCTGCCCATCCTTAAGGAGGATTTTCCCCTCGGTTGGTCCTCCAGCGCAGGTCATTCTCTCGAACTCAAGCCCGGTCAGGACATTATCATATTTCCCATAACCATATTGCGGTATGCGCCCCGCATCGAAAAGGTCGTAGCCAGTGGTAAGGATAATCGAGCCTACCTCTAGCTCGATAATTTCATCCTTCTGCTCAAAATCAATGGCGCTGGCATCGCAGAACTTCTCACAAGCCCGGCATTTACCTTTCAGAAAGTAAACACAACGTTCTTTATCAATAGTAGCTACATTGGGAATGGCCTGGGCGAAGGGGATATAGATTACTCCCCTCTTCCCTAAACCCATCTCAAATTCACTGTTCACCTTCCAGGGACATTTTTCCTCACAGACGCCACAGCCAGTACATTTTTCCTCATCTACATAACGAGCTTTCTTTCTCACTCTAACCTTAAAATTGCCTACCGAGCCAGAAACCTGATCTACCTCACTATAGGCCAGAAGTGTGATGAACGGATGTTGACCTACTTCGGTCATCTTCGGGGTGAGAATGCACTCGGAACAATCCAGGGTGGGAAATGTCCTGTCAAGCTGAGCCATATGACCACCAATCGACGGCTCCTTCTCTACCAGATACACCCTATGCTCACCATTGGCAATGTCCAATGCCGCTTGTATGCCGGCGATGCCACCACCAACTACCAGGACATTGGGATTAAGCGGCCTCTCTTTGATTTCCAGCGGCTCATTATAGAAAACTCTCCTCACCGCAGCCCGAACCAAATCCTTAGCCTTCTCAGTGGCTATTTGCCTGTCATCATGAACCCAGGAGCAATGCTCTCGAATGTTAGCCATCTCAAAGAGATAAGGATTTAGCCCGGCATCCTGGCATGCTCGACGGAAAGTGGGCTCGTGCATTCGAGGAGAACAGGAAGCTACCACCACCCGATTAAGACCAAGGTTCTTGATGTCATCCTTAATAAGTGCCTGCCCGGGGTCGGAGCACATATACCGATAATCACGAGCTACCACTACTGAGGGTAAATCTTGGGCATATCTGGCTACTTCTTCCACATCAACTGTGCCCGCAATATTCAATCCGCAGTGACAGATATAAACTCCGGTTTTTATTTCTTCCATTTCATATCACCGCCAATCTAGCCATACTGCCTCAACAGCCCAAAGTTTGACAACGTCCAAAAGGGCATAAAAAGAGGCAGCTACTAATCTTCCCTTCGCTGCCCCCTCGTCTTATCAACGAAAGCTGTCAAACAACCTCCTTAACAGGAATATTTATCCATATACCTCTTCGAGTCCTGCGGCTTTGGCAAACCTCAGCCTGGCGATCACAGCCCGGTTCAGATTCTGCGCTACCCGGTAGCACATAGCAGCATTCTTATCGCAGAACTCCTGGAATTTGTTCGTGTCAATAGCGACAACTTTGGCCTTTTCCACCACGACAGCCGTCGCAGTTCGCTGATATGGGAGCACCACTGTTGACCAGCCAAGGACATCGCCTTCGGAGGCGGTATAGACTGTCTTTTCCGCCTCACCTTCCTTAACCCGGACAGCTATTCTCCCTGATTGAACGAAATACATCGTCGTAGCATCATCCTCTGCTCTAAATAGGACAGTACCTGGCTCACAGACCATCGTTTCACCGATGCTTAGTATCTTTTGCATTGCTTCTTCACCGACCCCGTGAAATAAAGTGGCCATCCTGGCCTTTTCACCATAAACAACCTCTTCTTCGGGAGCCTCCTCTTTTGTCACAGAGGGACGAAGCGGCGGCGTTATACCTTTGCTGGTAACTGTTTTCATTACCGTAGGATCGGGGTTGACTGGTCCGCCACATTCCGGTCGATAACAGGTGACGTCGGTAAAGCTACATCTCAAGGAGCAACTGGGGCAAACATCTGGCGGCCTATTTGCTTCTTGAACGAAATATCCACATTCCACACATTGCCACTTTGGCATCTTATCCTCCTTTTCATTTTTTCCTTAATTTCGCAGTAAGTTTACCTCTTTTTTTCTATCAAGTCAATACACGACTCTTTACCCCAGCTTGCAGCGGTCCCAGCTCCTTTATTTCGGCAGTCATCTTATTGACGACATTGACAAACTCATCACCGCAAGAGGCACATACCCAGTGCAACTGCACTCTTTCCTGTTCAATGCCGAGTTGCTCCAGCATCTTTTTAAGCAAGGTGATACGCCGTAGTGTTTTATAGTTGCCTTCCTTATAATGGCAGTCACCAGGGCTGCAACCGCAGATAAGCACGCCATCAGCCCCTGCTTCCAGGGCTTTCAAAATAAGGAATGGACCCAGTCCGCCACTGCACATCGTGCGAATAATATGGACGTTGGGGACACATTTCAGTCGTGAAATTCCGGCCAGATCAGCTCCGGCATAAGAGCACCAATTGCACAGAAAGCCAACGATTTTGGGTTCGAAACTCATGCCAACACTCCTTCTATCTCCGCCGTAATCTCCTCGGCGGTGAAATAGTTATGAGTAATGGCACCGCTAGGACAGGCAGCAGCGCACACACCACAGCCCTGACACAGGACTTCGTTGATTCGCGATACCTTGGTTTCTTCGTCAAAGAATATGGCCTCATACGGGCACAGAAGGTTACAGATTCTACACCCCGAGCATTTAGTTTCATCAATAGAGGCTGTTATTGCCGCAACCTCTATCTTCCCTCGAGCGATCATTGCTAAAGCCCGGGCTGCTGCTGCTGAAGCCTGAGCTACACTATCCGGGATATCCTTGGGACCTTGACAGCAGCCGGCGATGAGTATGCCTTCAGACATCGTTGCCACGGGATCAAGCTTGGGATGCCTTTCCAGGAAGAAGCCGTCGGCGCTCCGACCGAGATGGAAAAGCCGGGCCACTTCGTTAGTATCTTTGCGCGGCTCCAGGGCAATGCACAGGATAACCATATCCACGGGAACGCGGAGCATAGTTCCTAGTAGAGTATCCTCAACAAGGACAATCAGTTTCTCCTTCTCCTCCTCAACTATGGCTTCATCAGTAACTTTAGCTACTTTTCCTCGAATGAAATTAATACCCTCATTCGAAATACGGTTATAAAACTCTTCGTAACCCTTGCCGAAACAGCGCATGTCAATATACATCTGATAAACCTCGGCATTGGTTTTTTCCTTAATTAAGTGGGAATATTTAAGAGCATGCATACAGCAAACACGGGAGCAATACTCATGGTAGTTCTTATCACGGCTGCCAACGCAGTGGACAATTGCCACGCTCTCAGGCTGCCGGCCATCGGCAAGGATTATATGTCCTTCAGTGGGGCCAGTCGGGCTGCACAGCCTCTCAAACTCAAGACTAGTGAACACGTCGGGATAACGCCCATAGCCATACTGAGGGATGGAGGAAGCGTCGAAAGTGTCAAATCCTGTAGCGATAATGATATTGCCCACCTCCAGCTCAAAGATGAGCTCGCTCTGCTCGAAATTGATGGCATTGGCCTCGCAGAATTTCTCACAAGCACGGCATTTTCCTTTGAGGAAGTAAGCACAGTGTTCTGTATCAATGACTGGTATATTGGGCACTGCCTGAGCGAACGGCGTGTAAATTGCCTTGCGCTTGCTTGTACCAGCATTAAATTCACTTAATGCTGTCCAGGGACATTTCTCCTGGCAGACGAGACAACCAATGCATTTACCCTCATCAACATAGCGCGGCTTTCTCCTAATTTTGACCCTGAAGTTACCTACGTAGCCAGAAATCGCCACAACTTCACTATAAGTTAAAATTCTGATGAAGGGGTGACGGGAAACCTCGGTCATCTTTGGTGTAAGAATACAAGCGGCACAATCCAATGTCGGGAAGGTTTTGTCAAACTGCGCCATATGCCCGCCGATGCTAGGTTCTCGTTCTATGATGTAAACCATGTGATTTGAGTTAGCGATCTCCAGGGCAGCCTGCATGCCAGCAATGCCGCCGCCGACAACAAGAGTAGCTGGAAAGATCGGCACACTGCGGATCTCTAAGGGCACATGTCGGTATACCCGGTTCACCGCTGCCCTAACCAACCTCTTGGCCTTCTCAGTAAGCTCGGGGCCCGGCTCATGAAGCCACGAGCAGTGCTCCCGGATATTAGCCATCTGGAATAGATAAGGATTTAACCCGGCCTCGCGGAGCACTCCTTGGAAAGTCTTTTCGTGAAGACGTGGTGAACAAGAAGCCACTACAACCCGGTTGATCCCCAACTCTTTAATATCCTTTTTGATGAGCTCTTGTCCTGGATCAGAACAAGTATATGGATAGTGACGCGCAACCACCACGTGGGGCAAGGTTTCAGCATACTTGGCTACCTCTTCCACATCAACTGTGCCAGCTATGTTTGTTCCACAATGGCAAACATAAACACCAATTTTTGCTTCTTCCATTTTGGCTCGCTCCTCCACTATTATATTTATATTGCCTCAGCAACAAGCTCAGCGATATCTTTAACCTGCATAGTCTCTGCCTTGCCTATAGAGAGCACACTGTCTCTATAGTTGAGGAAGCAGTAAGGGCAAGCTACAGCTATTATATCAGCGCCTTTTGCAACAGCTTGTTCCACCCTTATGTCAGAGAACCTTTCCCCTTTCGGGGTATCCATCCAGATTCTACCACCACCACCGCCACAGCAAAGACCGTCCTCACGAGCATCGGGGAATTCTATTAACTCCAGGCCGGGAATGCTTTGCAATACTTTTCTGGGCTCGTCGTATACACTATTATGTCTCCCTAAATAGCAAGGGTCGGAATAGATTACTTTCTTGTTTATCTCTTTAGAGAGCTTCAATTTCCCCTTCTCGATAAGTGAAGCTAGATATTGGGTGATATGAATTACCTCAAATTTGCTTCCAAGCTCAGGATACTCGTTCTTAAAGGTGTGATAGCAATGCGGTGAGGAAACTACCACAGTTTCAACACCATTATTGCTAAAGAGACTAATATTGTTTTGGGCCAGACTTTGAAACGTATCTTCATACCCGGCTTTTCTAATTGACTCGCCACAGCATTTTGCTTCAGTACCTATAAGGCCATAATCAATCTTAAGCTTATTGAAGATTGTGGCAGTGGATCGAGCTACTGTTTTTACATCAGGGTCATAGGAAGGAACACAGCAAGGGAAATAAAGTATTTCGGTGCCCGAAGCAAAACTTTTCACCTTAAGGTCTTTCGCCCAGTCATCTCGCTTTTCCGGTGCCTCACCAAGTGGATTACCTACGCCAGCGATGTTCTTAGCTGAAATTCTCAGGGCATCAGGGACAACGCCGATGCCCAGACTAGCTACAGCTCGGCGTATAGCCCTCATGACATCTATTATCTCGACACCTCGGGGACAGCGCTGAACACAAGCTCCACAAGTGACGCAAGTCCAGGCATCCTCGCCGCCAAAATCGGTTGCCCCAAGCTGAGCTGCGTGCATGATGCGGCGAACGAGAAAACTTCGGACCAAATTCCAAGGACAAATACCGGTGCAAAGACCACATTGGTAGCACGATTTGATAGGCTCACCACCGGCCTCGAGTATTACATCTGTAGCTTCTTTGTAAGGACTTAGCACTTCCATTTCAACCTCGACTTTTCAAAGATTTGCTAAAAAAGGGGTGGCTCTCACAAAAGAATTGTACCCACCCTTTTCTTCCGTAACCTAAATTGAAGCACGGCGGGAAAGTATAACAAACCCTGTCAAATGACGCAAACTTCTGTGCTAGCCTTCTGACAAAATGGTTGGTGGTTTATTTTCTAAAAGTTTTTATTACATTGGGTTCGGGGGCAGATGATGGTATCAGGAGAGCAGACAAGGCCCTCACGTCCCTTAGTGAGGCTTTATTGTTTTACGCCACGTTCAGTTGTTATTGAGCCCAATACACCGTTGATTAACCGGGGGGAAGAATCGCCTCCGAATTCCTTGGCTAACTCTACAGCCTCATTTATAGCTACCTTGAACGGAGTTTTATCATCAAATAAAATTTCGAAAATAGCCAGGCGCAAAATATTTCTGTCTATGATAGCCATCTGCTCTGGGGGAAAGGCAGGGGCAAATTTTTTAATAAGAGCATCAAGCTCAGATTTGTTCTGTAGCACTCCTTTCACAAGCTCTTCACTGAAGCTAAGTGCTTCTTGCGCCAGTGTTTCCCCTGCTCTTAAGCGAACTAAAGCTTCCTCCACCTTATGCTTCGTGCAATCAAGCTCATAAAGTGCCTGGAGAGCAGCGATTCTTGCCTGTCGCCTGATACCAGCCATTAGTTAGTTGGATTCTCTGTACATGCCAGCTGCGTTATATCCTCAATTCCTGATATATTGAAAGTTTGGAGTTCTGAATTGATTCGCCTGATTAAACCGCTAAGCACTCTCCCGGGACCTATCTCATAAAAGGTGGTGACCTCACTGTGCATCATATATTCCACCGACCCTTGCCATTGGATGCAATTACGAAGCTGCTTCACCAGCTCCTCTTTTATCGAATCAACGTCGGTCAATGGCCGAGCGGTCACATTAGATATTACAGGAATAACTGGTGGTTGAAACC
>JAUWFX010000027.1 GCA_030606765.1 Dehalococcoidia bacterium | reverse complement strand
TCAATGTGGGCACTATAGGACATGTTGACCATGGGAAAACCACACTGACTGCAGCCATGACCCAGGTATTAGCTAAAGCAGGCTCTACACAATTCCGAACCTTTGATTCCATAGATAATGCTCCTGAAGAAAAAGCTCGTGGTCTAACTATTGCCATTTCCCATATCGAGTATGAGACTGAGAATCGTCATTATTGCCATGTTGACTGTCCCGGGCATGCTGACTATATCAAGAACATGATAACTGGAGCTGCTCAGATGGATGGAGCTATTTTGGTGGTCGCTGCCGATGACGGTCCTATGCCACAAACTAGGGAACACATCCTTCTAGCCCGGCAGGTGGAAGTTCCCCGCATAATGGTGGCTCTCAATAAGGTAGATCTGGTAGATGACCCAGAGTTGTTAGATTTGGTAGAGATGGAGGTTAGAGACTTACTTAAAAAGTATAACTTCCCTGGTGATGAAGTCCCCGTTGTGCGAGTAAGTGCTCTTAAGTCTCTGGAATGTGGCTGTGGAAAAAGAGAGTGCCCCTGGTGTGGACCAGTATGGAAGTTGGTGGATGCTATAGATGATTATATTCCGCTACCACAGAGAGAAAGGGATAAACCCTTCTTGATGCCAGTAGAAGATGTGTTCAGTATCAAAGGACGGGGGACTGTGCCCACAGGCAGGATAGAACGAGGGGTGATCAAAGCCGGTAACGAAGTAGAGATAGTAGGATTAAAAGAGACGAAGAAGATAGTGGTGGTTAGCTTAGAGATGTTCCATAAGACCATGAATGAGGCAGAACCCGGCGATGCTGTTGGACTGCTATTGCGAGGCATAGATCGAGATGAAATAGAGCGGGGTCAGGTTCTAGCAGCGCCAGGCACGGTCAAGCCTCATACCGAAGCTGAGGTTGAAGTATATATTTTGACCAAGGAGGAAGGTGGCAGGCACACACCTTTCTTCAATGGTTATAAGCCCCAGTTTTTTATCAGAACTCTGGACGTTACAGGTGAAATAAGTCTTCCTGAGGGTGTGGAGATGGCTATGCCCGGTGACAGCTTGACTCACATGAAGATTAAGACTATTTACCCCGTAGCTATGGAAGAGGGATTACGCTTTGCTATCAGGGAAGGTGGCAAGACAGTCGGTGCTGGCGTGGTTAGCAAGGTTATCTCATAAGTGTGGTTCACTAAAAAATTTGCAGATCTTTAAATAGATGTGGCTAAGAAGAAGGGCGATTTACGCGTAATTATCCACCTAGCTTGCAGTCAATGTCTGCGGAGAACATATACTACGGCGAAGAACAACAAGAATGATCCGCAACGGCTGGAGTTGAGTAAGTATTGTCCTCATTGTCGTAGCCACACTGTTCATCGAGAAACAAAGTAACTTATGACAACTTATGCTAAGAAACCGAGTACTAAGTCCGCTCCGGCTAAAAAATCGAGGTTCAGTTTCTTTGCCGAGGTAGTAGCTGAACTGCGAAAAGCACACTGGCCAACAAGACAGGAAACCTTAAGGTTGAGTATTTTAGTGCTTATTGTGTGTGCTGTTGTGGGAGCTATTTTAGGTGCTCTAGATTTTGCCTTTACAAGGCTGTTCTTGCTTCTAGGTGGTTAGTAGTCAATGATTGATGGAGAATGGTACTTATTATACGTCTCTTCGGGTCACGAGGAGCAGGCCAGAAGGAATTTAGAACAGCGTATCAAATATATGGATGTAGGTGACAAGATATTTGATGTGGTGATACCCACAGCTAAAGAGATTGAAATTAAAGCTGGAAAGCGTCGTACGATAAGTAAAAAGGCTTTCCCAGGCTATATCATGGTAAATATGAAATTAGACGAGCATAGCTGGGATATGGTACGCAACACCCCTGGTGTCGCTGGCTTCGTGAGCGCTGGTGCCAAACCTGTTCCTTTACCTACACAAGAGGCAAACGCCATCCTGCAACGCATGGAGGAAGCTCCTACCGATGTTAAAATGACTTTTAAGGAAGGAGATAGTGTACGTGTAACGAGTGGGCCTTTTATTGACTTCATCGGCAAAGTGGACCAAGTTAACTTGAGCAAAGGTAAGGCAGTAGTTTTACTATCGCTCTTCGGCCGGGAAACGCCCGCAGAATTAGACCTCTTAGGGGTAGAAAAGATATAACGCCTGAGTAGGAGCCCAGAACGCAATGAAAGAGAGAATCAGTAATGGCAAAGAAGGTTAAAGCGGTCATTAAGTTGCAGATACCTGCGGGTAAAGCTACTCCAGCACCACCTGTGGGGCCTGCCTTAGGGCAGCATGGTATTAATATCATGGCTTTTTGTAAGGACTATAATGAGCGAACTGCTTCCCAAGAAGGTTTCATCATTCCTGCTGAGATAACTGTATATGAGGATCGCTCCTTTAGCTTTGTGACCAAGATGCCACCTGTTTCTGATCTATTACGGCGCGCTTTAGGAGTTGAAAAGGGTAGCGGTAATCCTGGAAGCGAGAAAATAGGCAAGATAAGCAGAGATACAGTTTATGAGATCGCACGAAATAAAATGAAGGACCTCAATACAACTGATATTGATAAGGCAGCAAGCATTGTTGCCGGCACAGCTCGGAGCATGGGAGTTGAGGTAGAATAAATTTTTGAGGATATAAGTAAGTGGAAAAACATGGGAAGAAATACCAGGAAGCTAATAAACTCGTAGATAAATCAAGGACCTATTCTCCTGAAGAAGCGATCGAATTAGCTAAGAAGGTTTCCTACGCCAAATTTGATGAGACTGTCGAGCTCCATTTGAAGATGGGAGTCGATCCCCGCAGTGCTGACCAACAAGTGCGTGGTGTAATTCTACTGCCTAATGGACTGGGGAAGAAGACACGAGTGCTCGTCTTTACCCAAGGTGAGGGGGTAAAGTTGGCGGAGGAAGCAGGTGCTGACTATGCTGGGGCAGACGAGCTTATTAAACAAATTGAAGGTGGCTGGCTTGAATTTGATGTATCTGTTGCCACCCCTGATATGATGCCTAAAGTAGCCAAGCTTGGTAAAATTTTAGGACGGCGGGGTTTGATGCCTAATCCCAAGTCTGGCACCGTAGTACCGCCTCAAGATCTAGCTCGCGTTGTGAATGAAGCTCGTAAAGGTAGAGCCGAATTTCGTTTAGACAGAACAGCTATTATCCATTTGCCTATTGGTAAAATCAGTTTTGATAAAGACAAGCTCTTGGAGAACCTGGCAGCGGCGATCGAAGCTATTGTTAAAGCAAAGCCCAGTGGGGCTAAAGGGCAATATATCAGAACCGCGTTCCTGTCTACCAGCATGGGGCCGGGATTTAAGCTGGATATTACATCTGTACTTGCTGTGTCAAGTCTTTTGAGCCGATAACCCAACCGGAAACTGCAATGACTTATATGTGACAAGCCTGTTGCGTTGCGCGTCTATATTGGAAACCTGGGAATATGCCATCACTGGTTGTCTGCAATAGTTAGTTGGTTACAGTCCGGGAGAACTTTTGCCGTCAAACTTAAACTTGAAATAGGGAAGACAACAAATAATGAAAGCTCTAATAATCTATATCTCCGTGCACCATGGCAATACTGAACGAGTTGCTAAGGTAATGGCAAATATTCTTGATGCCGACTTGTTGGAGATGAAGCAAGTGGATGCAAGTATGCTTGAGCAGTATGACTTAATTGGTTTTGGCTCAGGGATTTATTTTGGTAAACATCATAAAAGTCTATTAGATTTTGTCGATATGCTACCCATGCTAAGAAACAAAAAAGCGTTCATTTTTTCGACAAGTGGACTAAGGAAAATACAGTTTATCCATAATTTCGATAAACCGCTGAAAGAAAAACTGCAACGAAAAGATTTCGATATTATCGGTGAATTTTCTTGTCGGGGACTTGATACATACAGGGCAACTAAGCTCGTTGGTGGAGTAAACAAGGGCAGGCCCAATGCCGAGGACTTAAAACAAGCAGAAGATTTCGCCAGCGGCCTCAAAAATTCTGGGGCATCATACCTAAATTAGACATTGTTGTCCAATTAACGGCTCACCAGCAGTTTCCCCAGTTCTTCAGCTTCCCGCATTAATGCTTCATTATTTTCAATTTCACCGGCCTTCATCGCACTGCCGTACACCATACCAACGATCTTTGATCTTGTGTAACGGAAAGCATCTTGAAATGTTCGCAATGCATTCACACACCCGGATTTGACCGGATCAACATCCCCGTAACTCATTGCAATGGCGATTCGTTTACCCGCAAAAGGATTCCTTGTATAAGCAGGGAGTGCGTAACAGCGATCCATAAATATCTTTGTCTGAGCGGACATTGTAAACCAATAAACCGGGCTGGCAATGACCCAGGCGTCTGCCTTTATTAACTTCGGGTATATTTCTTGCATGTCATCTTTGTTCGCACATCCTTTGCTATCATGCTTTTGGCAAGTGTCACAACCCCTGCAGGGACTAATTTTCATGTCTTGAAGAAATAAAGTTTCCACTTCTGCGCCAGCGGATTTTGCCCCTCGGGAAATCCGGGCTGCCAAGGTGGAGCTATTTCCCTTTTTCCTCGGACTACCTAAAATGACCAGTACTTGCTTAGTCTCTGCTTTGTTTTCCAACGTCATTACCTCCTAAAGGATATTCAGGAGACTATTCTCTGCTCCTGATAGTGATTTCCGTTCCTCCGGCTACCTTTTTGAATACAGTGGTGTCGCCGATGACTTTACCGAATACAGTAACCGGGCTCGCCGGGCGAATTTCATCTCCCTGGCTTACGGGAGTCGGGCCGAAGAAGATGCAAAAAGCATTGCCTTCAGGCCAGTAGCCTAAATCTCCTGTACTTACCAATTCTTGTCCAGCCTCTAACCCAAGGCTAAAAGGAATCGAGAAATATATTTCTTCTCCCCAGAGATTGACGCGGCCTTTAATAGGCAAGGCTTCCCAGATTGCCTGCGCCGTCCTGGTATCATTTAGCTCAGCCTCTGCTTCAATCGTCCCCGCTCTTATCCGAATTTTCTTTCCCATGTTAGCCAATCCTATGAACAGGTGTATTATACTATCGGTAATTGTCGGCCGCCAGTTTTCAGCCGGTAGAATTCTACTGAACTGCTACAGTAGCTGTCAGGCTACCACATGTCTCAGACTGTCGGGATAGCCCAAAGCAATGAAGTCACTTGTTTGAGGGTAGTGATATATCCGCTGGATTGTGTTTTACCCTTGTACTTTCTCTCAAGAGTGAGGTACCATTCTACTTGAGTACTTTGTGTGCCATACTTAAATATGGACTTGGAGTCAATCTCCGGTAAGGGGGTGAAAATGAAAGTAGCTAAGGTAGACGAAATGAAAAACCTGGACAGGCGTGCTACGGAAGAATTTGGCATCTCGCAAGACCTTTTGATGGAGAACGCCGGGCAGGCCGTATACTTCGTCATGTTGCAGGAATTCGGCATAGAGAACAACAAATTCGTTGTCTTTTGTGGTGGTGGTAACAATGGTGGGGACGGGCTTGTTGTTGCCAGGAAGATTCACTCTAATGGTGGGGAGGTAAAAATCTTTCTACTAGATGATGAAACCAAATTTAGAGGGGCGGCAAAAAAGAACTTTGAAATAATATCCAGAATGCCCATAGAGATGTCTCGGGTCAGCTCAATCGACGCCGTAATACTTGAGCTCCTTGATTGTGACGCCATAGTGGATGCCATATTTGGCACAGGTCTTGTCCGAAAGGTCAGAGGAATATACAAAGATGTGATTCAACTGATAAACGAGAGCCAAAATACAGTGTTTAGCGTTGACATTCCTTCGGGCATAAATGGCGATACCGGGGAGGTGATGGGTGTGGCAGTAGAGGCAGATTATACCGTGACATTTGGGCTTCCCAAGCTGGGGAATATGCTTTATCCCGGGTATGAGCACTGCGGAAAGTTGTATGTTTCGCATATATCTTTCCCACCTACCCTCTATAATTCCCACGCCATAAAGGTAGCAATCAATAATCCAGTAGAGCTTCCAGAAAGAGCCAGAGATACCCACAAAGGCAGCTATGGGAAGGCTCTCTTTATTGCCGGCTCCTCAAATTATCTCGGTGCGCCGTACTTCTCCGCCCTATCTTTCCTCAAAGCTGGGGGCGGACTTTCCTATCTGGCAACACCAAAATCCATCTCACCATTCCTGGCAAGCAAGGGAAGTGAGGTTGTCTTTCTTCCTCAAAAGGAGACGCCTTCAGGGAGTATAGCACTGGAAGACAAGGGTGAGCTCTTAGAATTTTCCCAAATGGTGGATATGGTGGTCCTGGGTCCCGGTCTTTCTTTAGCCAAGGAGACGCAGGAGCTGGTGCGGGAGCTAACCCCCAAAATTAACAAGCCTCTGCTCATAGATGGCGATGGAATTACTGCCATCGCTGAAGACTTAGGAAAAATAAAAAAGAGGAAAACGCCAACGATACTTACACCGCATCTGGGAGAGATGTCCAGAATTACCAAAATGGAGATAAGCGAGATAAATAAAAACAAGGTAGATGTTTTGCAGCACACGGCAAGGGAACTCGATGCCATAATTATCTTAAAAGGAGCCCATTCCCTCATAGGCTATCCCGATGGAACTATTTTTATCAACGTAAGCGGCAACTCTGGCATGGCCACGGCTGGGAGTGGGGACGTCCTGACGGGAACTATTGCCGCCATGCATGGTCTGGGATTAGCCCTTGAGGACGCGGTAAGGATGGGTGTGTTTATCCATGGATTTTCCGGCGATGTAGCCGCCGTAGATAAAGGGGAGGATGGGATAACGGCACAGGACATACTGGACTATCTCCCTGAAACGATGAAGCTTTACAGAGATAACTTTGCCGAAATCTCGGAAAATCTTTATGAAAGCGTCTTTGAGGTATGAGAGATATCGTGGCCTTAGTGTGCACTATAGGGTGACAGGAAGGTTTTCTAAAATTCCCCCTCTTAAGATTAAAAGGGAGAAGGGGAGTTATGAAGCAGAGAGGTGTGACATAAAAGCAGCTTGATGTTTTGCTGCCTAAGTAGAAGAAAGGTAGAAAAATGAAAGCCATGGTGCTTGAGAAGCTCTCCTCAGTCGAAGAAAAACCTCTGAAGCTGATGGATTTGCCTGAACCTGTTTCCGGGCGTGGTCAAATTCAGGTCAGGGTTTCTGCCTGTGGAGTCTGTCACACCGAACTTGACGAAATTGAAGGCCGAGTTGCTCCTTCCAGATTTCCCATGGTTTTGGGTCATGAAGTTATTGGCAGGGTGGAAAGCCTGGGGCCGGGAGCAAGTAAATTCAAAAAAGACGATAGAGTGGGAATTGCCTGGATTAATTGGGCGTGCGGGCGTTGTTCCTTTTGTCTCAAAGGCGAGGAAAACCTCTGTGACACGGCAAAATGGACGGGGAAGGACGTCCACGGCGGCTATGCTCAATATACCGTAGTATCAGAGGACTTTGCCTATCCAATTCCGGAAAGGTTTACCGATTTGAAGGCTGCCCCCCTTTTATGTGCCGGGGTGATTGGCTACCGCGCCTTAAGACTGTCAGGGATGGAAGATGGCAGAGTACTTGGGCTTTATGGCTTTGGAGCCTCCGCCCATATTGTTATCCAGGTTGCCAAATATAAATATCCCGATGGTAAGGTTTTCGTCTTTACACGACCCAACCAGAAAGAGCATCAGGATTTAGCCAGGAAATTGGGGGCGGACTGGATTGGGGCGACGAGCGATACACCCCCCGAAAAGCTCAACTGCGCCATCGACTTTACTCCAGTGGGAGAGCCGGTGCGCGAGGCTTTAAGGAATTTACAAAAAGGGGGAAGGGTGGTTATAAATGCCATTCGCAAGACGACGCCTATTCCGGAATTAGACTACACCGAGCATCTCTGGTATGAGAAGGAGGTGAAAAGCGTGGCTAATGTCACCAGAAGGGATGCTCATGAATTTCTTCCCTTGGCTGCTGAAATTCCCATTGTCCCTGAAACCCAGGAATTTAAGTTGGAAGAGGCAAACGAAGCCTTAATTCTGCTCAAGGAAGGGAAAATGCATGGGGCAGGAGTCTTGAAAATAACCGAATGACAAGAGGCAAAGGCCTAGCAGTGACAAGAAAGGAGAGCTCAGGATGATACGAGATTTAATATTAAAGAACAGAAGCTATCGACGGTTTTATCAAGAAGTTGACATAAAACTTGAAACTTTGAGAGAACTTGTTGACCTTGCCCGGCTCTCGGCATCGGCAATGAACACACAGCCGCTTAAATATATCCTCTCTTGTGACCGACAGAGGAACTCGCTGATATTTCCAAAACTGGTCTGGGCTACTTTTCTCAAGACCTGGCCTGGACCTTGTGAAGGGGAACGACCGTCGGCGTACATTGTTATTCTCGGGGACACAGAGATAAGCCGGTTTTGGGACTACGACGCCGGAATAGCGGCGCAGAGTATCCTGCTGGGGGCGACTGAGAAAGGTCTGGGTGGCTGTATGATTGCCAATATACGAAAGGAAGGACTTCGCAAAGCTTTGAGGATACCCCCACGATACGAGATATTGCTTGTTTTGGCTCTGGGTAGGCCCAAAGAAAAGGTAGTGATGGAAATGGTGGGCCCTGATGGAGATACCAAGTACTGGCGCGATAGCAAAGAGGTACACCATGTACCCAAGCGCCCCCTCGATGAAATAATCATCGGTTAGCTGACGCCCTCAATCGCTGTTCTTGAAGTGAAGAAAGCTTTGTCAGGAAGGAGATAGCTTATGGAGGTTAGGCTTAATACGCACGGGCGAGACTCATTGGCAACAAAAGTCTTCTTCAGCGACGAAAGTGGTTTCGAAGTTGCCTCCGTAATCGTGACGGGTAGAACTGATGCCGTTCTCATCGATGCCCAGTGGACGTTGTCAAATGCCCACCGAGTAATCGCAGAAATATTGGAAACAGGCAAATATCTCAAAACGATTTACATTACCCATGCGCATCCCGACCATTACTTTGGGCTCGGCACCATCGCAGAGGCTTTCCCGGAAGCCAGGGCTGTGGCGCTCCCTTCAGTGGCCCGTGTCATCAACAAGCAGTTTTTTGGCAAAATAGAGCACTGGGAAAAAGTGATAGGGGTTATAAACGTACCCAGAAAGACAGCCAAAATTGAGTCTCTCACCGAGAACTACTTCGAACTGGAAGGGGAACGTATCGAGATTATCCCCGAAGTGATGGGGGACATGAGATATAACACAGTAGTCTGGATTCCTTCGATACGGACGCTGGTCGGCAGTGATATTCTTTTCAACCAAGCACATCCTTTTACGTGCGAGCTTACTGCCGAGGAACGACAACAATGGATACGGGATATTGAGCGCCTGGAGAAACTGGATGCTGGGGTAATAATTCCTGGCCATCAGAAACCGGGAATGCCCTTCGACTCCAGTTCATTCGATTTCACCAAGGACTATCTTGTCGCTACTGAAGAGGAACTGGCAAGAACAAAGGACGTAGCCAGTTTCTATTACGCCATGGTTAAACGCTTCCCGGAAGCCAATCTCTTCATCAGTAATGAAATGAACGCAAATGTGTTCAAGGGGGGAATGAGCTGGAATTGGCGGGAATATTAGGGTATGGTTATTGAGCAAAGTTGCCAGGCGCTTTTCGAGATGGCTTCTGAATGATACCGAAAACGGCACATTAGCCTGCCCAATATTCCAAGAAGAGACCCAGCTGTAACTGAGCGGGAATGAACGGACGCCGAGGTAGGAGAACAGCGAACAAAGGCGATGTCAGCTGCCTCAGTAAAGTCGACAAATACCGTGGCTAGGAATGCGCGTACCAATATCTCTATCGTACGTGGAAAACTGTGAAGGGGGATTACATAAAATGGCGGAAGCGAAATACGGAAAATACATCATCACGGAGGCAAAAGCAGACCTGAAGCTCACCTCGTACAGGAGCGATGCTGCCGAGATAGCCGCTGGTAACCACACTCGTTTGCTATATTTGGATGACGAGGTCATAAAAGGGGCCTTCTATGTAGAATGTGTCTGGTACTGGAAAGGGTCCGAACAGCCCATAGTTGAAGCTCATACACACGCTTTTGAAGAAGTCATAGCATTTCTGGGAACTAATCGGGAAGATCCGCAGGACTTGTGTGGAGAAGTCGAATTATGGTTGGAGGACGAAAAGCATATACTCACCAAAAGCTGTCTGGTCTTTGTCCCAAAAGGAATGAAGCACTGCCCATTGATTATCAGGAGAGCAGATAGACCTATATTCCACTTCACCACCGGGCCTGGGGGCAGGTACAAGTAGACTGAAATTGAAAACAACTGAGGAGGATGGGACCTATGAAACTAAAAGATAAAGTAGCTATTATTACTGGTGGGGGGACTGGCATAGGGAAGGCCATTAGCCTAGCCTTGGCTAACGAAGGAGCGGCCGTGGTCATAGCCGCTCGTAACCTCTCCAGATTGGAACAGGCAGCTAAAGACATCGAATCTAGAGGCGCTAAGGCAAGGGCGATACAAACCGATATTTCTGACCATGAGCAGGTAAAGCGGATGGTAGCTCAGACTATCAAAGACTTTGGACAGATTGATATATTGGTAAATAATGCTGCCAGGGGTACCTTTAATAACGCTGATGTAGTCGATATGAATCTAAAGGAGTGGCATGATAGTTTGGCGATAAATCTAACCGGGATTATGTTTTGCTCTCGAGAGGCACTTAAATATATGATTCCCCGTAAAAGTGGTAATATTATCAATATTAGCAGCGTGGCGGGAATATCTGGAGTTCCCAAAGAAAGCCCGTATGTCGCTAGCAAATGGGGCGTAATTGGCTTTACGGAAACGCTGGCTATCGAAGTCGGTAGATTCGGTATTCGTGTTAACTGCATCAGTCCTGGCGCTACTCGGACTCAAGAATTTGAGGACTGGGTGAGGGTTTCGGCTGCCGATGCCGGTATCTCCTACGAAGAAATGATGAGTAAGATCACAGACAATAATGCCCTGAAGAGAATAGCCGAACCATCTGAAATAGCGACTTGTGTTGTGTTTCTGGCTTCAGATGATTCCAGCGCTATGACTGGACACAACCTCGTTGTCAGTTGTGGTTTTCACTTAATTCACCCAAACATGATCCACTGAGCACGTGTCGAATCGACCTCTGGATGATATAATCATCAACTAGATATACGCTGAAGGGAAGGCAATAGCATCATGTCACGCTATTTTATTTGGACTATTGGCTGCCAGATGAATAAGGCAGAATCCCAGCAAATAGCTGGATATTTAGATTCTGCTGGCTATCAGGCAGCGACTTCTTTTTCTAGCGCCGATTTAGTGGTTCTCAATACATGCGTGGTGAGACAAAGCGCTGAGAATAAGGTCTTAGGCACGCTGGGTTTATTGAAAGGACTGAAAAATGAACATCCCAATCTCCAGATACTTGTTACCGGATGTTTGGTCAACTCCGACTCCCAGGAATTGAAGAGACGGTTTCCTCACGTTGATTTACTATTTAAGCCTGGTGATTACCCTGAGCTAATTGACTGGGGGCACAAGCAAGGTATGCCTGTTGAGCAGAGATTGCTTCGCTACCCCTTAGCTACACCCAGGGCTTCGGCTCATAGCAATGACACTGAGATGGCTCCCTCGCCATGCGCTCTTATTCCCATCATCCAGGGCTGTGATAATTTTTGCTCATATTGCATTGTCCCCTACAGGAGAGGAAGGGAGGTGAGCCGACCTGTGGAGGAAATAGTCTATGAAGTGGAGGAACTAGCAAGACGAGGCATAAAAGAGATAACTTTACTGGGGCAGAATGTTGATTCCTACGGGCACGATTTGCCCGAGCATACCGACCTTGCTGATTTGCTGGGCGAATTAAGCAGCATAGATGACCTTGCCAGGATTCGCTTCCTGACCAATCATCCTAAGGATATAAGCCTGAAGCTCATTGAGGCTATAGCTTCTCTAAACAAAGTTTGTGAGCATCTGGAGCTGCCGGTTCAATCAGGGGATAATGATATACTAAAGGCTATGAGGCGAGAGTATACCGTGGAACGATATAGAGAACTTGTTAATTTCATTCGCCGTAAGGTCCCTCAAATATCCCTGAGCACGGATATAATCGTGGGCTTTCCTGGAGAGACAGAGGAACAATTTGAGCACAGCCTGTCTCTGGTTCAGGAGATGAGGTTTGATGTCATTCATGTGGCAGCTTATTCTCCTCGTCCGGGCACAATTGCCTGGCGGGAATGTCAAGATAACATTCCTGCGGAAGTTAAGAAGGAAAGGCTCAATAAGATTGAAGAGCTTCAAACAGCTATAGCTAGTGAAATTAACTCGCAACTTCAGGGCAGGGAAGTGGAGGTGCTGGTAGAAGGCAGGAAGGGAGGGAAATGGTTTGGGCGCACCCGGAGTAATAAGCTGGTATTCTTTGAAGATGCCGGTGGCTGGCTGGGTCAATTAGCGAGAGTGCAGATTGGGAAAACAAGTCCCTGGTCGCTGGGAGGCGAAGTTAAAAAATAATCAATTAAAGGAGGGTATATGGAAAGTCTAGGAACATGGGGAATGGTTATCTTTTTGGTAGCAATTTTTGCCGTTATGTATTTCTTGATGATCAGGCCGCGGCAAAAGCAACAAAAAGAACACGAGGAAATGACGAAGGAAATGAGAGCGGGAGACAGGGTAATTATAGCTGGCGGGATTTATGGGCAAATTGAAAGTATTGGTGAAGAAACTGCAATTCTGAAAATAGAGTCAGGAGCAACAATGAAGGTTGCTAGAAACAGTATACTTGGCAAACAAGAAGTTGAGGAAAGTGTTAAGGAAATATTCTGACGTGTATGCCTGAAGAATTTTCTCTAGGCCGCCTTTTTTCTCCCAGCAGTGTTGCTATTGTAGGGGCTTCTTTAAACCCTTTTTCCGGGGGATACCAATTCACGCGTTTTCTTATAGACCATGGCTTCCAGGGCAAACTCTATCTGGTGAACCCAAAATTAACTGAGGTTCTTGGGCTTAAAGTCTATCCAAGGCTAATAGAAATCCCGGAGTCTAACCTGGACTATGTAATCTCCTGCATACCTGCCGGAGGTGTGTTGTCTTTGCTTGAGGATTGTGGCAAGAAAAATGTCAAGCTTGTCCACCTATTTACAGCCAGGCTGAAAGAGACGGGAAGAGATAAAGAGACAAAGCTTCAATTTGAAATCCTGGAAAAAGCGAGAAAGCTGGGCATTAGAATTCTCGGGCCAAATTGTATGGGAATCTATTATCCAAAATTAGGGTTGTCTTTTAATCACGAGCTGCCCAGAGAAAGTGGACCGGTGGGAGGGTTTTTTCAAAGTGGTGGGGGAGCCGGGGAATTTGTCCGCTACGCTGCTTTAAGAGGAGTCCGGTTCAGTAAAATCATAAGCTATGGTAATGCCTCAGACATTGACGAGACTGAGTTATTAAACTATTTTATCGCTGATAGTGAAACAAAGGTAATTGCTTCCTATATTGAGGGAGTTAAAGATGGCGGGAAATTTGTTGAGGCATTGGCACTGGCTACGAAAAAGAAGCCAGTCGTAATTCTCAAGGGGGGAAGGGGTAGAACAGGGGCAAAATTAGCGCTCTCTCATACTGCATCGCTAACTGGCTCTATCAATGTGTGGAAAGCAGCGCTAAAACAATGTGGGGCCATTATGGTCAGTAATTTTCAAGAGCTAATAGACCAGGTTGTCGCATTTACCTTTTTGCCGCCTATCATCGGCAGGAGGGTAATCGTTGCTGGGGGTGGGGGTGGAAAGAGTATGGTCTCGGCCGATGTCTGGGAAGAAGAAGGCTTTGAGTTACCAGAATTATCTGCGGAGTTTAGAAAGAAGCTTAAAGAGAAAGTCCCCGAACTCTGGGATTGGGTCAGAAATCCTATAGATGCCTCT
>JAUWFX010000095.1 GCA_030606765.1 Dehalococcoidia bacterium | reverse complement strand
TATAACCCAGCCCAAGTATTGTGCCTAGTCCAACGCCGCGCAGTAATTCGAGACGCGTCACGTTACGCAGACAGGTCGGACGCAAGGCAATCATCACAACACTAGCTACTACAAAGCGCCACGCTAGAAAGTCCATGACTGCCATGCGTGCTATGGCATCTTGTACAACAAGAAAAGTATAGCCCCAGACTGCCGTTACCCCAACAAGGGCAACTAAGGCAATCATTGGTGATGATTTCCAATTCGCTGACATATTCTGCTCTATATTATGTGTGATGCCAAGCCATCAGTCTACCATAGGTATTATGTATGGGTTAAGTGGGGGATTGGCCTATAATTCCCATAGGAGTCACAGCTCAAATCTTTTGAAAGCAACGTACTTAGGATAGTCGATGGCGAATGTAAATAGAGCCGAGAACCCAAGTACAAATAGCATCTGAAGCGGCGTCACTTGCGGTGCTCAATTTTCAAACTTTTTCAGGTGATGGTTTAAGAAATCGTCTCTTTATTTACGCAGATTATTCTGGGGATATAATGCCTGATTTATAGTAGACCTGATTGGCATGGTGTCCCTGGAATTCGATGGTTTGAGGCGAGTCCCGTAAAATGCTATTGTATTAGGTGGTTTCCTATCGGGGGAGTGTCGGAATTGGCAGACGAGCATGACTTAGGATCATGTGCTGAAAGGCGTGGGGGTTCGAGTCCCCCCTTCCCCACTGTAATGTTAATTTGATTACCATCGTTTAGATACGAATAATGTCCCTCTTCCTACCCTTTGATCATCTTTTAGTTTCATTCGTTGACACTTGAATTACCTTATCCTCTGAAGTGTATCCTCTTCTTCGTTTGCGTTCCTGTCTCGACAGGGGATATAATCTTGGTGAAGGACCTGCAAAGCTCTGGCATAGTTACCGACAACGGGCAGTAGGTAGTCACAACAAGTCAAGCCATTACTGGACATGCATATACAGGAGGTCAACACAATGAATGGACTGAATCTACAAGAAGTGGACAAATTGGAAGTTACGGTCTTGATAGACAATTACACAGATGCACTTTTGCTTCAGGGCACAGACATGGTCAAACGGCCAATGACACTTCCTCCGAATTTTCCATTAGCAGAACATGGATTCTCGTGTCTCCTCAGAGTCTGTAAGGGAGCCGAAGAACACGTAGTACTAATGGACGCAGGTGTGTCATCGACTTGTTTTTTCCATAATGCACGCGTTCTGAATGTGGACTTGAGCAAAGTTGAAGCGGTGGTTCTCAGCCACGGTCATCCCGACCATTTTGGAGCTCTACCAGATTTTCTAAACAAGGCTGCAAAGGAAATACCTGTTGTCCTTCATCCGGATGCTTTTCTTCAGCGGGGTCTAAATAACCCCATTACCGGACGACGGGTGGAATTCCACCGCTTAGATGAAGCAGCCTTAGAAGAAACGGGGGCCGTGCTTCATAAAATTAAAGAGGCTTCTACTTTGTTCTCAGACCTTGTCCTGATTTCAGGAGAAGTGCGGCGGGTAACGGATTTTGAGAAAGGCTTCCCCTGGGCCGAAGCGAAGATTGATGACAAATGGATTGTGGATCCCTTTCATGATGACCAGGGGGTGGCAGTCAAGGTGAAAGGCAGGGGACTAGTGGTTATCAGTGGATGTTCCCATGCTGGCATCATTAATACGGTCAAGCATCTCCAGGCGGCTGCACAAACGAGCAAGGTTCACGCAGTTCTGGGCGGGTTTCACCTCACGGGGCCGATTTTTGAGCCAATCATCGGTCCGACAATTGAGGAGATGAAGAAGATAGGCCCAGATTTTGTCATGCCTATGCACTGCACCGGCTGGCAGGCCGTCAATCAATTCGCCAAGGAGATGCCTCAGCAGTTCATCCTTACAACCGTAGGGACAACATACGTTTTCCAAT
This sequence comes from Dehalococcoidia bacterium, assembly GCA_030606765.1. Next base: position 5,501 of record JAUWFX010000095.1, on the reverse strand, counting down.
AATACTAATAGCAATCCAAACGTAATTGCGTTGGTAATTGACATTCCGGTTCCCATAAACCACTACTCGGGTGCTTTCTGGTAACTGACCAGCAACTGTTGCAGCGCCGGAATCAGTCCTTTCTTCTCGAATAGAAGTTTGGCAACTGTCTCCTTAGGCTCACCATTCAAGACAAAAGGTAAAACCTTCCCGAAGGCCTTCGCTCGAGCCTTCTAACTTCTTCGCGGAACAGCGATTTAAGTGAGCCTACACTTTCTATAGCGCCAAGAATCAATCATCAACCGTGGTATAATGGTAAAACAGTTACATGACGCATGCTCAAATGGGCTAGAGTATTGCCATGAGAGTTTTAAAGCCTCTATCCGAACTTATCTCCCTGAAAGGTAGAAAAGCCTTAATAACTGGGTCCGCCCTTGGTATTGGTAAAGCAATGGCCTATAGATTTGCAGAAGCAGGTGCGGATTTAGAACTTGTAGACATGAACGAACGGGGGCTAAGGACTGTAGCCAAAGAGCTTTCAAGGTTCGAAGTGGAAATCAACATTCATAAAGTAGACCTTTCCTCAAAAGAGGAGATAGTTGCTTTGTGGGAGAGGTTAAAAGGGAAGGAGCCTGACATACTGGTAAACAATGCTGGAATATACCCCTTTAAGGATTTCCTGGAAGTAGACGATGCTTTTTTCAGCAAGGTGATGGACATTAATTTGAAATCAACTCTCTTGATGTGTCAGCATATGATAAAGAGACGATTGAAGAAAGGCGGAGTCATCATCAACATTGGCTCTATCGAGGCAATCATGCCTTTCGTAGAAGGCATGGCGACTTATAGCATAAGCAAGGCGGGAGTCATCGCTCTGACCAGATCTCTAGCCAAGGAATATGGCAAAAATGGTTTCAGAATAAATGCAATCATACCTGGCGGAATAGTAACTCCGGGGACGAAGGCCGTGGCCAAGGAAATCACCCAGCTCAAGTTGAGCCTGATTAGAACTGGGGTATTGTTTAGCACCAGGCTGCCTCTCAAAAGGGGCGGGCAGCCGGACGAAGTGGCCCGTATTGCTGTGGTCCTGGCCAGTGATTTGTCCAGTTATGTTCACGGAGCGCTGATACCTGTTGACGGAGGATTCCTATCGGCATAGTGTGGGCGGAGATCGAGGTCGTTTAGCAATTCGAATCGTTATCGTGGGCCGTTTTCTCTCTTTGTCACTGCGAAGAGCGCAACGGCGAAGCAATCTCAAAGGAATTATCGGAGATTGCCATGCCCCGGCAAGTCAGGGCTCGCAATGACCGAAAGCGAAGGACGCAGAGTGACACTCCCTTCCTTGCCATTGGGTAGTTGTTAAGCGCCTCATATTTTGCCAAAACGGCGCTGGCGGCGTTTATATTCAGAAAGAGCTTCCTCAATGTCTTTATGACCAAAATCAGGCCATAACACTGGAGTGAAGTAAAGTTCGCTATAGGCAGTCTGCCAGAGGAGAAAGTTGCTGAGGCGGCTCTCACCGCCAGTGCGTATGACCAAGTCGGGGTCGGGAATGTCAGAGAGATATAGATATCGGGCAAGCACAGACTCATCTATATTATCACCGGGAATACCAGCACTGGCGATACGTCTGGCTGCCTGGACAATCTCATCACGTCCACCATAATCGAAAGCGAGGCAAAGCGTAAGCCCTGTATTATTTTTGGTGAGTTCGACTGCTGCCTGCACCTTTTCCCTTAGTTTCTGAGATAGCCTGTCCAGCCTGCCCAAGTGTACCAGTCGGATATTGTCTTGATGAAAAGCCTGAGTTTCCTGGTCAATCTTTTTTGCCAGAAGGCTGAGTAATCCCGCGACCTCTAGCCTCGGCCGGTTCCAGTTCTCTGTGGAGAACATATAAAGGGTCAGGTATTTTACTCCATAATTGTCAAAGATCTTCACCACCGGGCGAATATTGTCACCACCAGCATTATGTCCGGCAATCCTGGGTAAATGACGTTTCTTTGCCCACCGGCCATTGCCATCCATGATAATGGCGACGTGCTGGGGAGGATAATTTATTTGAGTCATAAACTAGCCTCGCGAAAAAAGAGATGCCTGATTTTCAGCAAGGGATAGGCGGAGCTACTTTTCAAGACAGCCAAAATTGACCTGTTGTGCCAATCGAAGGAAAAATTACCTGAGTAGAGCAAAGCCTTAGCCATGCCATTAGAGTCCAATGCGTTGAATATCCCCTCGATTTGGCGGTCGCTCAGTTTGATATAAGCCCATCTCGCCAGGTAGCCACGGGAGAGTTCCTTGCCTATTTTTGCCTTCCACTGCTTTTGATAGCGCGAAAGCTGGCCAGCGGTTAAACCATCACTGCTGAGAGCCTCATCAAGCACCTCGGCTGCTATCCGGGCACCAATATGCCCGAAGTATATTCCTCCGCCGGTAGTTGGCTTTACCTGTCCGGCAGCATCCCCAATGACCAGTACCCTGTCTCCGTAGCTGCGAGCCAACGTTCCTACGGGGATAGCCTTTTGCTCGATTTCCACCTCCCGACTTGTTATTCTACCCTGGCCAATAAGCTTGTTGAGGAATTTTTGCAGATGTAGCTTGGCCTGGGATGTTGCTAAGAGACCAACGTATGCTTTATTTGTTGAAGTGGGCACAAGCCAGGCAAACGCTCCCGGTGCTATTTTTTGACCAAAGTATACCTCGAATCCATCCACGTTTTTCGCTTCAACTTCGGCCTGAGCACCGACGAGGAAACTCTTGATTTTGCCCAGACCTAGCTTCCGGGACAGCTTGGGTCTGAATCCGTTGGCCAGGACTATAGCTTTAGCACTGAATATCTCCCTGGCTCCGGAGCACAAGGTTTCAGCCTGTATGCTATCCTTCCCAGGTATAATATCAATGACCGAAGAAGAGAAGAAATATTTTGCCCCCTGGGATTGGGCTTTAGAGGCTAGCGCTTTGTCAAGAGAAAGCCGATTGACAACGTAAGCCTGAACATTTTCGGTTTGCAATCTTAAGCATCTCCCTGAGGGAGAGAAAAACTTGGCTGAGTTTACCTCGGTTAATATTATATCTGAGCCGGGGTTCAAGGAGTGGAAACATTCGGTGCTGATTATTCCTGTGCAACAGACATTGAGTCCCGACGCACTTTTTTCTTCAAAAACAGCGACGTCGTGACCTAATGAAGCTAGTTCATAAGCTATGTAGCTTCCGGCTGGCCCCGCCCCCACTATGATGACATCGTAAAATTTGTCCGACAATTCCCTGCCGCCTTTTTAGATTTCTACTAGATTATATAACATATCGTTCAGCCATACCTATTTGTCGATTTGACACGTACCTTACCGTGTACCGGGGAACAGCACATTAATGACAGCGGTGGCTAAGGTGTTTTACCTGTGGGTTGAAACGGAAAGCATGTTTCGTTCTACCGGGATTATTGCGAACCCTGCGGAACTGCTCTACGCAAGCTAGCATAAGTTGACTTAATTGACTTCGTCATTCGGTCTTTCTCTTGGTCTCTCTTTTCACCACCCTGACGTTTGACTTGAGGAGTGGAGGGCAAGCCGTACTCGTTCAGCCATTCCTTTACATTGGCCGCTTGCTCTAACTCATTTCTCTTTACTTCTTCTATATCCACTCCAGGATTTATATACTTTAGTATCTCATATTTCATCGTTTCGAGCAGACTGAGAAGTGTACTCCTGTCCTCATATGGTAGTTGCAACATGATTTTCCGGATAATCTTAAAGCTTGCCTGAGCTGCTGGTTTAAGGGCATTCTCTCCCTTGCTGGTGTTAACCACGTGTACTACCCTGCGGTCACTCCTGTCTCTTATCCTTCTGACCAGACCAGCTTTGACCATGCGGTCGACTATCATACTGATGCTGTTCGTGCTACGTTCCAACCACTTGGCTATGTCAGTTACCTTTGTAGGACCAGTGAAGTAATCTATAGTCATAAGCACTGAGAATTGCTCCGTAGTAAGCCCATATTCATAAAATATTTGATCCTCACACCGCTTAAGCAGGGCGCGGGTTTGGTGCAATTGGCGCCACAATTTCAAAATATCAATTTCCGATTTAAGATTTGTTTTCATATTTAGCCTCTCCTTACTATTTCATGGGAACTTTGCTCGTTTGGGTCGCTTCCATATCTTTTATGCGTTGCCACTTCCTCGTATGCAGTAATATGGCGTTCCCTCTACTCTTCATTGATTGTTTACAAAGGGCATGGGTCGCCAAATGCCTTGTGGCTTCTTTTCTGTCCGCCTTAACCATGGCGCCAGTTTGCGAAAATATGGTCCGCACCTGGCCATCCTTTTCTAGCCACAGGAGATGGTACTCGTCCTCTTCGGGGGACATGCTAGTTAGCCTGCACATCTCCTGCAATATCTCTTGCAGAGTTGCTCTCAATAGGCACCTCGGTATCATGTGCCAGTAGTTACTCTTGGTTTACGCGTTTAATGATAACATGAGAATAATTCACTGGCTATTGTGCTAACCTCTGGCTTACTTACGGGGTTAGTACGGTGTAGAATATCAAGGTGGCATGGTATTATATAGAGAGACGCTCATCTTTGCCCCGAAGCACACCGGCAAAATGAAGTTACGAAGAATGCCTGTGGAAAAGATAAGGCTAGTGGTAATAGAGGACGAAGCCCTGTTTCGAGAAGTGCTGGTTGACGCTCTATCCCGGAAGAGTGGTCTAGAGGTAGTAGGCACGACGGATGATGCTGAGAAGGCGATTGCGCTGGCCCGGCAGACCAAACCCGACGTGATGCTGATGGATATTGAGCTTGCCGGCGAAATGGACGGTATTGATGCGGCACTGGCAATCAAGAGGGAGAACCCTGAGATTGGCATAGTTATCCTCTCCGCGCATGATAATCCCCGCTATGTAACCAGCCTGCCGCTTGGAGAGAGCGGGGGGTGGGCATATCTTCTAAAGCAGACGGTTCACGACGTATCCACAGTTGTCCAGGCCATTGAGGGATGTGCGCGGGGTATGGTGGTCATGGACCCGGCGGTGATGGCGAAGCTGCACCCGCGGAAAGGGTCTAATGTTTACAGACTTACATCCAGACAACAGGATGTGCTCCGGTTGCTTGCGGAGGGGTTCAATAATGCCTCTATCGCCAGAAAACTGGGACTGACGGAGAGGTCCGTTGAAAGCTACATCAACGTCATCTATCAGTATCTGGGACTCTCCGGCGAGTCGGAAATCAACATACGGGTCAAGGCTGCCCTGGCGTTCCTGAAATCCTCGCAGCGACGTTAGCGCGGGAGCAAGGATTGCGTAAAAACCCCGGCTAATTACAGTGGGAGCATGATATTGTAGTATGATAGAACCATACTACAATATAAGCGTTGAAAACTAGCAAGTCAAAGGATGGGAGTCGACATACCGACCTATTCTGGTTGATGACGATACCTGTTTAGAGATTAGCTGTGCCATTTGCTGGAAGCGAGCAAGCACTTTCAGGTATTGGGAGAGGCTGGTAGTGCTGCAGGGCGCCGGGCCTT
>JAUWFX010000011.1 GCA_030606765.1 Dehalococcoidia bacterium | reverse complement strand
ATACTAGCTTATGAAAATGGCATTGCTGATGTTGTTGATCCCCTTGGTGGCTCTTATTATATAGAACATCTAACCGACAGCCTGGAAAAGGAAGCCGGGGAGTATATCGCCAAAATTGATAGCCTTGGTGGTGCCGTAGCTGCCATAGAGCAAGGATATCAGCAGAGGGAAATTCAGGACTCCTCTTACCGCTACCAGAAAGAAATAGAAAGCAGTAAACGTACCGTGGTAGGGGTAAACAAATTCATCTCTCCCTATCCTAAAATAGTGGGGCTGCTGCGAGTCAAGCCCGAAGTGGAAAAAAGACAGAGGGAGAGGACTGCCCAGGTTAGGAAAGACAGGGACAACAGCAATGTCCACAAGACGCTTAAGCGATTGGAAGATGTTGCCCGAAGCAAGGATAATACCATGCCCGCCTTTCTTGAATGTGTGGAAGCTTACGCCACCTTGGGTGAGATATGTGATGTATTGCGCGAGATTTTTTCTACCCAAAAGGAATTCCTAGTTTTTTGAGAGGCCGCTTTCAAGATTTATCCCGGATTACATCGGGGCTAGCTTTAAAGGAGGTGAAATGGCCAAAAAAGTTGACCACATCGGTATTGTAGTTAGCAACCTTGATGAAGCGATAAAGCTTTATAAGGATTGTTTCGACGCTGAAGTTGACAAGATTGAAACCCTCCCGGAGCAAGGAGTAAAGGCAGCCATCCTTTCCTTAGCCCAGGGCGCCAATCTGGAACTTTTGGAACCACTTCCCGGCAGTAATATGACTAAAGTCCTGGAGAAAAGAGGGGAGGGCCTTCACCATATAACGTTTGAAGTTGACGATGTAGATAAGGAGCTTAGCCGCCTCTCTAAAAGGGGGGTAGAATTAATTGATAAGAAGGCTCGCCCTGGCTTAGAGGGCATGGTAGCTTTCATTCACCCCAAATCGCTTAGAGGGGTGCTTGTTGAGCTTTGTCAGAAAATCTAGAGAGGGAGCAGACTATGAACAAAGATAGAATCCGTGTTCTGCTAGCCAAGCCTGGTTTAGATGGGCATGACCGAGGTGCTAAAGTGGTAGCGAGGGCTTTGCGGGATGCCGGCATGGAGGTAATCTATACTGGTATCCGACAAACTCCCGAGATGATTGTCGAGGCAGCTATCCAGGAGGATGTAGATGTTATTGGGTTGAGCATCCTGTCGGGAGCTCATTTAGAGCTCTTTCCACCAATCATAGAAGGATTAAGGAAAAAAGGAAGACAAGATGCCCTGGTTATCGCTGGTGGCATAATACCCGAGGATGATATTCTCACCTTACAAAAAATGGACATAAAAGCTGTTTTTGGCCCGGGCACTTCCACAGAGGACATCATCAGCTTCATCCAGAAGGAAATAACCGCCAAATAGCAGGCCTATCAGGACTTATCCTGGGCAACGCCAATAAGGTCAGTGAGATTCTCCACCCCCCTGTCCAGCATAAAATGCTCTATCCTCCCAAGTATAGTAAGGCAGATATCAGGACTAGTCAGACTGGCTGTGCCAATCTGTATGGCAGTAGCTCCAGCCATAATAAACTCCAGGGCATCCTCAGCACAAGCAATGCCGCCGCATCCTATCACTGGAATACGGACCACCCCTGCTACCTCGAATACCATATAAAGAGCCACAGGCTTGATAGCGGGACCAGAAAGCCCGCCTACAATATTCCCCAGGTAGGGTTTTCTCTGGTCTATATCAATTGCCATGCCCTTCAGTGTGTTAATCAGGGATATGGCATCAGCTCCAGCTTCTTCCACGGCTAAAGCAATTTCCTTAATATCGGTTACATTGGGACTCAACTTAACGATAACCGGTAAGGTGGTGGCAGCTTTAACTGCTGAAGTTACCTGAGCGGCAAGCTTGGGGTCGACACCAAATTCCATCCCACCTGCGGAAACATTGGGGCAGCTAATATTTAGCTCAATGCCGCTGATCCCGGGCACGCCTTCTAACTTGCTTGTCACAGCCACATATTCGTCTATTGTTTCCCCGGCAACGTTAACGATAACCGGGACCTGCCATCTTGCCCACACAGGCGCTTTTTCTCCAATCAGGGCGTCGACACCGATATTTTCCCAGCCCACCGAATTTAGCAAACCACCAGCGGTTTCCACCAGTCGTGGTTGGGCATTACCTTCTTTAGGCATAAGGGTCGTTCCTTTACAGACAATGGCGCCCAATTTTTGTATATCAACAATTTCAGCATACTCTATGCCATAGCCAGCTATGCCAGCAGCTATCATCACAGGATTAGACAGGATTAGTCCCTCAGGATGCTGGGGGGCTAATTGCACATGGAGGTTGGGTGAGTTTCTCATTATCTAAAACTTTATCACTGCTCGGGGCAAAAAAGAAGGGACTAACCAAGGGGCACAATTTTCACCCTGCCCCAGACACCCATTTTGTCGCCCACAATAATAACCACACCACGTAGTCCCTCGATACTCCGGGCTTTTTCAATTGCCTTAGAAATATCATCTGCGGCCTTGACCATATTGCCTAGCGCTGTGGCTGCGGCATCAGCTAAAGCTGCCGAGGATGAAAGAGCAACAACGGCGTCAGCGCTGCCCAGGCTTAAAGAATGCCCTACGCTTCCTGAAGACGTGCCTATGCCCAGTGGTGTTTCTTTGGACATAATTTTCAGGGCAATTTTTTTGGTAAAAGCTGATTGCCCGGCGTAGATACCTACCAACCTCTTCTTAGATATTTTCAGAAAAATATCGCCACCATTCTCCACAATGACCTCTGGCGAGAAAGCTAGTAAATCCCTGCCTACTGCTTCAGCAATGGCGCCAGCTACCGCTGCCATAGGGCCAACACCCGTTAGCTGAGATACCCTGGCCATTTCTCTGACGATGGCCGGGGCTTCAGCTTCAGCCTGATAACTGTCTAATGTAGTCAGGAAAATAGGATGACGCTCAATATATGCCTCTAGAGAGCCACGGTGCTTTAGCACGGAATTAAGAGCTTTATCCTTCAGATTACGCTGAGAGCGGATGTACAAGTCTGTCTGCGCTACCACTACATTAAAAGAAATTAACCCGCTGTCCTTAATCCAGTGGCGGTAGAAACGTGGCTCATGCATGGATTCTTCCCCTTCACGAAATTTGCCCTGACACCATAAGATTCCCCCCCTTAACTTCGTTCAGGGTCAGAAATGCAATATCATCGCTCGAGGAGGACAAGCCTTGACACATAATCCGCAGACAACACACTTATTGTGGTCAAAGAGCACTTTCCTTGTTTTCGGCTCCAGAGAAAAAGCCTCGGTGGGGCAAATAGTGATACAGGCTCCACAATGAGTGCACCGGGATTCATCGCGGACGACATCCTGACTCAAGGACTGGATTTCTACCCCGGTCTCAGTGAGGTATTTGACGCCCTTATCGTAGTTTTTCTGCTCACCGCTCAGTTCCATGACCAGCAATCCTTCCTCTCCCGGCGATACTGAAGCTTTGAGGATATTAAAGGTGAGGCCAAAATTCTTAACCAGGCGGTAAACGACTGGCTGCCCTGTTATGTTGGGCGGGAAGTGAAGCACTATTCTTCTGGAGACATTCATTTTTCTTATATTACTCCCCTATTGGTCTTTCCTTGAGTGACTTAAAGGTTATGCCCGACTCCACTCCGGGCAACGGAGCCACTGGCTCGGTGAGCAAAAACTCACCCTTTTCTATCCATTCTTTCAAGATACTGGCAATTTCCACCGCTTTAGGATAGCTGGATAAAGAACCAGTCGGGACATCCTTGCCCTGAACCTTTATACGACCGCTTCTGAGCTCAGCATAGCTAACTTCTCCCAGGATATCCGGCTTCAACTGGGGATAAGCCTCGGAATAGTCCACGAGGGGTGCCAGGATGCCAGCATCGCTTACTGTAGTGTAACGGAGAATTTCCTCGGAAAGTATGGGTATCGGGACACCTATGCCCACAGTTAATGTGCAGCCGTAACCGAGCATGCTTGTCCCGACTAACCACTCCGGCTTCATCTGCTTTAAATCCCCGATCACGGCCAGTGTCCCTGCCCCCCCCCGCGGCACCCCAGTGTCCCCTCTGAGAGCAGTGGGATTATGCTGCGTACCATGCCAGGCCACATAACCTATACCGCCGCCCAGGAAAATCTGCGTCCCAACACCTATGGTCTTATAGTAAGGGTCGTTCAACAGCGGTGAGAGTTGCCCCGCAGTAGAGTAGTGAGCATTTCCCAAATTGGGCTTAAGCACCCCCATATAGGTATAGATAACCTTATCGGAGATGTTCAATGCCGCATTATAGTTCTGGTAGGCATTTCTGAGATTAAATAGAATTGCCTCGTTTATGTCCTTGATGTTAATCAGGGTCTCCAGCTTTTTCCGGGGGTAGCAGTCCGTTCCAAAAGCGGTGGCGGTAAGTCTTATGTCCTTCCCCGCTACCAGCTCCTCGATTACATGTCCACCACCATAATTGAACTCCCCGGGGTAGAACTTGTTCCTGGGGTCATCATCGGGAAGGGCAGTTGCCCCGAGGAAAATATCCACAGCAGCCATCCCGGTATAGACCGGCACATCATTAAGGTAAACCTTGCCACCGCCGAGTTTTATCCTCGGCCTGGTATGTCCAACATTGAAAAAAGCACCAGACCCGCACATGGGGCCGAAGGTACCGGTGGTAACTACATCAATTTCCTCGGCCGCCCTGCTTACGCCTTTTTCCTTAGCGATGTCGATCACTTCCTCGGCAGTCACCACGACAGCCTTACCTTTTTTGATTTTCTCGTTGATTTCGGCTATTGTCTTTGCCATAGCAAACTTAACCTTATTTAAGCAACTCCATAGCTACCCGGGCAGCCTTTTTACCGGATAAAAGCATACCGCCAAAAATTGCTCCCATCCTCGGGGAACCAAAAACTGCATTCGCTGTCATACCGGCGACCACTAATCCGGGGTAGACTTCCCTGGTGTTTTCCAATATTTCTCTTTCCCCTTTCTCAGCCCACATGGACTTCTCCCCCATCACCTCTCCCGTCTTCGTCCTTAACTTCGGACCTATCTTCTCTGCCACGATACGGCAGACTTCAGCGTCATGCCCGGTGGCATCTACAGCCACCTTGCACCTCACAGTTAGAGGATCTACATGCAGCTTCGACCAGGAAACAGCGCTCCAGTTCAAAACAAGCCCGGTTATCCTGTCATCTTCCCGAACCATGACATCTTCAACATTAATCAAATTGAAAATCTTCGCCCCGGCCTTTATAGCCCTTGAGCAGATAGTTGAAATAGCCTCCAATGAATCAGCGACATAGTACCCCTTTTCATACTCTTCAGCTGAAACCTCAAACTCATCCAATATCCTCTTGCCTTCCTCCTGAACGACGATGCGGTTAAACATCATCCCTCCCCCAGACATGCCACCGCCAACACGAAGCTGCCTTTCAAACACTACCACCTTTATGCCCTCTTCCGCCAGGGAGTAGGCAGTGACAAGCCCAGCCGGCCCCGCCCCGGCTACAGCAACATCCACCTCCATCGCTCCCATGAAGTCTTGCATGTAGCTTTCAACAATGGCACGGGAAATAATAACTTCATCCATCCTTAATCAGCCTCTCTTTAGCTACTGGAGCGGTGGCTTGGAAGACGTGCCAGCTAGTATACCCCTATCGTCAAGCAATGTCCAGCCACTTGAGGTTTTGTTATTGCGAGCACCGACTTGTCGGTGCGAGGCAATCTCCGAGATTGCGGAGCCTGTTCCGAAGCGCAAGCGAGGAATCTCGCTCCTCGTAATGAAGGGAAGGGGGGATTGCTTCACAATGACAAGAGGCAGGTAGTAAAAAAGAGCGGTGATGCCGCTGGCACCACCAATTATATCAATGGGCTAATGACCTTGCCCCGGTTGTTCGCTACTCAGGCGTGTGGTGGGCGATTATATCCTGCGGTATTATGAGGACCACTGTGCCATTGTACGCAAAGTTCCAGCAGCCGTACTGGTCAGTCAAGGCCTCGTCGTATTCGTCTCCAAAATCCATCGGCCAGACGCCCACCTTCTTCCACTGACCAGCTTCGTTGTCCCACTGCCACTGGGCGCCAACGCCGGTCAAGAGGCCAGGACCGTAGGCCAGGTCATGAGTGGTATGTGCCGGCATTGTCCAGTCCTTCGCGTCATAAGCATATGTATGGTTATAACTATCAAGATCATACAACGAGCGTACCTGGGTCTCGGTGAGCGCTGGCTTCCCGGCAGCCGTAGTCCCCGGCCTGGGATAATAGGTGGTCAGGCCAGTCGTGGTCACCTGGGCGTTGGCCGGGTCCTCCACCCATTGAATAATGTCATCAACCCATGCGTATGCAACTCCCTCCTCCGCATCGTACCACGCCACCGCTTCGATGGCCGCTTTCACGATAAAAAGAGCATCATAGGTAGCCGCGGCATTGAGTGGGTACTCTCCTCCAAAATAAGTCATGAACGCGTCAAGGAAATCTGCCGTCTTCTCGGTCTGCTCTAACCCCTCTGCCCAGGTATCCAGTATAACTTCATAAGCACAAGGCGGGGGGCTATCCTCAACGTCAAGGGCTCCCCAGGGGGACTTGAGTTGGGCAAGTACGTTAATGCCTACCGACATAGCATTCGGTACATCAGATGCACGCAGCTCATCATAGAGAATGCCAGCATCCGCGGAGAATACAGGGATGATAAACTGGGGGTCTAAGACTGCTATTGAGGTCAATACATTCTGTATTTCTACTGTGCTTCCCGTCGCATCTACCCAATATGGGTCGTGGACAAGATTCACGTTTATATCTTCTAGCAGTTCCGTGATAACTACCACTTGTTCATAGGCACATGCCAAATTGTCAGCGACTATGGTAGCATTCAGCGCATAATCAGCTGCTACTCCCATTTCTTCTCTGAGCTTTATCGCAACCGTTCCCAGTATCTTCACAACGCTCTGGCCCAAAAAATATTCATTGTGCGGCGTGCCCTTGAACCAGAACCGGTAGCCCGCGTAATCGTCGACTACGCTGTGCTGTAGCGTCTCTGCGGCAGCACCACAGTTTATGAAAATCACATCCTTCTCCATAGCCACATCCCGATAAACCTCAACGGCCTCTGCGTGGGAGCCACCGAGGACGAAGTCCACGCCGTCTATCGCCGCCGTAAGATTCAATACGCCAGTCAGACCAGTAGGGTCCGCAGTCTCTTCACCGGTCTCTATGGGGACCAACTCCAAGATATAGGACACGCCGCCTATGACTACCCCACCATTGCCGTTGATTGCCTCCTGTGCCAGTATGGCGCCTGCCCATTGCATCTCGCCAGCCGTGTAGTTAAGTTCCCCGGCTATACCGATATTAATCTTCCCACCTTCGAAGACATAGAGTACTGGTTCGGGTTTTGCTTCACCGCAGCCAGGTAGGACCAACCCTATCACCAGCAGACTGGCCATAATCAGGAAAATAATTCTTTTCACTGCGTATCAACTTCCTTCTTAGTTTGTAGTTGCTTGATTCATCAGGCTAACCTCTGGTACTGGAAGAAACCAGCCGACCACCAGCTGCCTCCAGCAAATTAGTCCTTATTATAATACACTATACCGATAGAATATCAATAGAACCATCTGCTTTCTTGCTTCTGGTCTCCAGATTCTTGTAGTTGCCTGCTTTATCAGGCCCGGTTGCTAAAAGTTTTGCGTTTTGAGTTGTCATTTTGATTTTTACCTCTAAGTTTTGTATTGTAACATCTAAATGCTAAAATTTCGTTAAGATTTATGGAGATGTGGCAATTTTATAGTGGGCTAAGGGTATTAGAGGGTTAGATGAGAAGGATATATCTGGACCATGCTGCCACCACGCCAACTCGTCCTGAGGTAATGAAGGCCATGCTGCCCTATTTTACTGATGCTTTTGGCAACCCTTCGAGCATCCATTCTCTTGGACAGGAGGCGAAGGGAGCCGTAGAAGAGGCCAGAACTAAGGTGGCGGAACTTATCGGTGCCCGGAGCGAGGAGATTGTTTTTACCAGCGGAGGAACGGAGGCGGATAACTATGCCCTGCAGGGCGTTGCCTATGCCAATGAGGATAAAGGAAATCACATCATCACTACCTCCATCGAGCACCATGCGGTGCTGGAGGTATGTAAGTTTTTGGGGAGAAGGGGATTAAGGATATCTTACCTGCCGGTGGATAAATATGGCCTGGTTGACCCCCAGGATGTCAGGAAAGCTATTACCGGTAAAACCATCCTGATCTCGGTTATGCATGCCAACAACGAGGTAGGCGCCATAGAGCCTGTGGAAGAGATAGGTACAATTGCCAGAGAGGCCGGGATTTATTTTCATACTGATGCCGTGCAGACGGCGGGGCATATCCCGATGAACGTGGATGAACTTAAGGTGGACCTGCTCTCCATTTCAGCGCATAAGTTATACGGACCTAAAGGAGCAGGGGTGCTGTATGTCAGGAAAGGCACCAAATTAGTTTCCCTTATGCATGGAGGAGCGCATGAAAAGAGGCGCAGGGCCGGTACCGAAAATGTTCCTGCTATCGTGGGGCTGGGCAAGGCGGTGGAGCTTGCCGGGCAGGAGGTAGGCAAGGAAACAGAACGGCTGGCTTATCTTCGGGATAAGCTAATCGAAGGTCTCGGGGAGAAGATTGACCACACCCGTTTGAATGGTCATCCCACGAGAAGGCTACCCAACAATGTCAATGTAAGCATTGATTTTGTGGAAGGGGAATCCATGCTTTTAAATCTTGACCTAGCGGGCATCTGTGCTTCTACAGGCTCAGCCTGTAGCTCGGCAAGCCTTGAACCATCCCATGTTCTTCTGGCGCTGGGGCTTCCCCCCGAGCAAGCTCATGGCTCGCTCAGGTTTACCCTGGGACGAGAAAACACTGAGGCAGATGTGGAGCGGGTCCTGGAGGTCTTGCCCGGAATTGTCGCCAGGTTGAGAGCTATGTCCCCACTTTTGAAAACTCAAAAATAGGAGTGGAATAAATGTCTGATATCTGGTCACTGTACAGCAAGAAGGTGATGGAGCACTTCAAGAATCCCCGTAATGTCGGGGAGATGGAGAACCCCGATGGTGTGGGGTATGTCGGGAACCCTGTCTGCGGCGATATCATGGAGCTTTACATTAAGGTAAACGACGGCATCATCGTTGAAGCTAAGTTCAAGACTTTTGGCTGTGGGGCCGCCATTGCCACCAGCTCCATCGTCACTGAGATGGTGAAAGGAAAAAGCATAGAAAAAGCTCTGAAAATCTCCAACAAAGCAGTAGCTGAAGCTTTAGATGGGCTGCCACCAGTCAAAATGCACTGCTCGGTCCTGGCTGAGGAGGCCCTTAAATCGGCCATCGAGGATTACCTAGAACACCAGAAGCTGAAGAGGCAGACCTAGCACCGGAATTTCACGATAATCCGCAAGTATGTATCCCCCTTCGTTTTCCTGTCATTTTATGCATTCTGCTAGACATGTCGCATTATTCCATTTAAGATTTTTTGACTTCAGTTTATATATGAATTATAATTCATATAAACGGAGATTCATATGACAGTAGAAGAAGACCAGGCAAGGTTCCTGAGGTGCATCGGAGAACCGACAAGACTCCAGATACTCAAGCTGCTGGCTGAGGGCGAGAGGTGCGTTGGTGAACTCGCTTGCGTTTTGAGTAAGGAGCAATCCCTGATTTCGCACCACCTTAGAGCTCTTAAGGAATGCAACATTGTGAAAGAGAGGCAGGAAGCTCAGAAAGTTTACTACAAGCTTACGGATGCTAGATTAGCCAGGTTAATTATTGATAGCGCAGCTCTAATGAAGGAGCTATCGCTGTGCAAATGTCAGGAGGTGAATTATGAAAGATAAGGAAATCAAGGAAGCGGTGAAGGAGAGATATGCTCAGATAGCTAAGCAGGACCAAGAGAGCTGCTGCCCAAGTTGTGCTCGCGGGGCCAGCTCCATGTTGCAAGCTAAGGCTACCGAACACTTTAAAGAGGATTTGGAACATGTTCCGGAAGAGGCGATTATGGGGTTGGGATGTGGTAACCCTACCGCCATAGCAGACCTCAAAGCGGGTGAGGTAGTCCTGGATTTAGGGTCGGGAGCCGGAGTGGATGTATTTTTAGCAGCCAACAAAGTTGGCCCGACTGGCAAGGCTATCGGGGTTGATATGACGAAGGAGATGATAGATAAGGCAGAAGAAATCGCCAGGAATTATGGCTACCGTAACGTGGAGTTCCGCCTGGGGGAAATGGAGAAACTCCCAGTCGAGGATGAATCTGTGGATGCGATTATCAGCAACTGCGTCATCAATCTCTCACCGGATAAATCTAAGGTCTTTCAGGAAGCTTACCGGGCCTTGAAGCCCGGGGGCAGGCTCACAGTCTCTGATATTGTTTCGGAAGGAGCTCTCCCCGATGAGATAAAGACTGACTCTAACGCCTGGGCATGTTGTATCGGCGGGGCTTTGGAGCAGCAGGAATACTTGGAAAAGATAAAGAAAGCCGGCTTTGAGGATATAGAGATAGTATTGAGCCGGGAATTCTATATAGAGAACAAAACAAACCAGACGAAAGAGAAGCTTCTGAGCATCACAGTAAAGGCATATAAGTGAGAAGATAAGGCGCAACATAGCCAGCCACGGCTCCAAAATGCCGGAGGTAAATAGTTGGTAGTCCAGTATTTTATAGTATTTAAGGATCTTTTCCTTGAGGTATTGCCCTTCCTGGCAATAGGGTTCCTACTGAGTGGCTTAATTCACGAATTTGTTCCCTCGCAGTGGGTGGAGAGACGCCTCGGTGGAAGGGGTGTGAAGCCAATCCTTTATTCTACCCTTATCGGGACAATCCTTCCCATCTGCTGTCTCGGTTCCCTCCCGGTGGCAATGAGCCTGCGTCAGAAGGGGGCGAGGTTGGGACCAGTTCTAGCTTTCCTGGTGGCAACGCCAGCCACCTCTATAAGTGCCCTTCTGGTCACCTATGGTCTCCTGGGATTAAAGTTCACCATATTCGTCTTCTTTGCCGTGATAGCCATGGGTTTAGTCATGGGGCTGGTGGGAAATCTCATCAAGGTTAGACCTAAGGTTTCTACTCCTCAAGAGCAACAGGCTCTCGACCCGGTTTGCGGGATGAGTGTCGAGGTGGGGAAAGCGGCTAAGGCAGAACATGGCGGAGAGACGTATTACTTTTGCTGCTCCCACTGCCAGCAGGCTTTTGAAAGTAGACCAGAGGATTATATAGGAGCTTATTCACGGAATGTTGCTCACAGAGTAAAGCATGCGTTCAGATATGCCTTTGTGGATATGGTCAAGGAGATTGGGCCGGAGTTGCTTCTGGGTCTGGCCCTGGCGGCTTTGGTAGTGGCGGTGGCTCCGGTGGGAGAGTTTGTTGGCGCTCATTTCGGTGGGGGATTGGGGTATCTTTTCAGCCTTGGCTTTGGTTTAATCATGTATATCTGCTCCACAGCCAGCGTTCCCCTGGTCCACGCTTTCGTGTCGCAGGGAATGAATATCGGCGCAGGAATGGTGCTCCTGTTGGCGGGCCCCATTACCAGTTGGGGCACTATCCTGGTTCTGAGAAAGGAATTCGGTGGCAGGACTCTGGCTATTTATCTGGCGGTCGTCAGCGTGATGTCTTTGGCTCTGGGCTATTGCTTCTCACTGATATAGTAAGTGGGCAATAAGAATGTGTATAATAATACAAGTTACTGCTCAATGGCTAAAATAATTGCCGTCTGTAAGAGTGAAGAGAAGGGTACAAGAAAGGAAACTGTAGTCGAAGGTATCTTCGAAGAGGACTACAGGCTTGTTGGCGATGCCCACGCTGACTGCTGTACCCATCGGCAAGTGAGTCTGTTGGTAATGGGAGGATTAATGTGTACAACCACGCCGGGAGGATAGCCAAGGATGGGAAATAGGGATGCTGAACTGGTAGAGAAAATCTCGGCTCTTAAGAAAAGAAGGGATGCTGTTATCCTTGCCCATAACTATCAACTGGGTGAGGTTCAGGATATAGCCGACTTTGTCGGCGATTCCCTGGAGCTGAGTCAGAGGGCTGCCGAAACCGATGCCGGCGTAATCGTGTTTTGCGGAGTTCAGTTCATGGCGGAAACAGCCTCCATCCTCTGTCCCGAAAAGGTGGTCTTGCTTCCCGATATAAACGCTGGCTGCCCCCTGGCGGATATGATTACCGCTGAACGCTTACGGGCAAAGAAAAAGGAACATCCTCAAGCAGTGGTGGTCTGCTACATCAACTCCTCAGCCGAAGTCAAGGCGGAATCAGATATCTGCTGTACCTCCGCCAATGCCGTCGAGGTCATAGAAAGCCTGGACGCTCGGGAGATATTATTTGTCCCTGACCAGTATCTCGGGCATTACGTCTCGGCCAGGACGGGCAAAAAGATGATTCTCTGGCCCGGCTTCTGTCCCACCCATGTCAGGATAAATCCTGAAAGGATAAAGGAATTGAAGCGGGAGTATCCTCAAGCTAAGGTGGTAGTTCATCCGGAGTGCAGGCCGGAGGTTATTGCCCTGGCTGACGAAGTGCTCGGCACCGGCGGGATGTGTAGATATGCCCAGCGAGATGAGGTCAGGGAGATGGTTGTGGGCACGGAGCTGGGGATAATACACCGGCTTAGAAAAGAGAATCCCGGCAAGAGGTTTATTCCCGCTTCCGAGCAGGCAATCTGTCCCGACATGAAGTTGATTACCCTGGAGAAAGTTTTGCGGTCTTTGGAGAAGATGAGCCCTGAAGTAAAGATTCCCGAGGGAATTCGACTCAGGGCCAAAGCTGCCGTGGACAAAATGCTTGAGGGGAAATCAAAAATCAAAGGTCAAAAATCAAAATGACAAGTCAAAATGCAAAAATGTAGTGCGCGGCTTCAGTCTCGTGCCTGAGTGGGATTGCACGACCTTAAAAGGTCGCACTACAATCGTGTTTGTAATTTAACCAAGGAGATTGCCACGCACCTTCCAGGTGCTCGCAAAGACAAGAGGCAAAGCGCTCAGAATGACACCCTCCTTCATGTCGTTGCGAGGAGACGAAGGCGACGAAGCAATCTCGGCGGGGACAGCGGGCGGGGACGAGGCCCGCCCCTACAAATAAATGGGGATGATGTGGTCAGACAGCGGGCGGGGACAAGCCCCGTCCCTACAAATTAACGTATTAATGTAGTGGCGAGGTTTATCCTCGCCTTATGGGTGGGGTGCTGGTACAAATTAATGTAGTGGCGGAGTTTATCTCCGCCTCGTGGGCGGGGATGCTCGATGAAATCGGCATTTGAAATTTAGTCTATAAAATTGCCACGTCTCCCCCAATTTTAACAGCATTTTAATATTTGGATGTTATACTTCAAGTATCAAGATAGAAAAAGAATAAAGGGATAGAGTAAAGCGCACACAAGGATAAGGTTGATTGACAAGGACTGGGAGATAAGAGTATGATTAAAAGAGGTATGTGGGAAAAAATAGAGGCTCGGGCGGACCTGTCAGCAGATAAATTGACAACAAGTACCGGATATAATCGAAAGGTCGAGGTTTCAACTAGTTTTTGGGGTCTCCCTATGACTTACTTGCCCCAGCGGGCAATAAGAACCTGGAGACCAGAAGCAAGCAAGGAGGTGGTTCTATCGATATAGTGTATGAAGTACAGAGACTGGGTTGCTGGAGGCAACTGGAGGTCGACCGGTTTATTCCAGCACCAGAGATTAGCTTGATGAATCAAGCAACTACAAAAATCAAAAAGGAGGTTGAGAAGTAAAGTAATGAAAAAGATTGTTTTTCTAATTATCGCAACTCTACTTGTGCTAGGGTTGGTCCTGCCTGGCTGTGGCGAAACACCAGTCGAGGAGGATATTATCAAAATCGCCGTAGTCGGACCAATGACTGACCTGCAGGGTCAAAATCATTGGGACGGCGCCACCATGGCAGCCGAAGAAATCAACGATGCTGGTGGAGTAAACGTCGGCGGCACTATGTACGATGTCGAGTTGGTCAAGGTGGAAACCAAAGAAGCCACCGAAGGTGAGGATGGTAGTACGGGCACAGGAAATCTTCAGGCTGTCATAGACGACGTGACCTTCTGTGTCGGCGGTTTCCGGACAGAAGTTGTTACAGTCTACCGAGAAGAGGCTATGGATGCAGGGGTGCTGTTCATGAACTGCGGTGCCGCCACAGGGGCTCTACAATTCAGCGTAGTCACCAACTATGCCAAGTACAAGTACTGGTTCAAGTCCACCCCCTACAATGAGACCTTTTTGGTCAAGAGCTGCCTCAGGATGTCAGCCACAATAGGTGGAACCCTCGGGGGGACACTGGCAGCTCTAGAAGGAATGAATCCGGCTTGGGTGCAGGATGCCTATAAAATGAGCCTTGCCGTAAACGGCAAGCCCAGGGTAGCCATACTTATGGAGGACGCGGCATGGTGCGCGGGAATGGTGCCGGCTGCCCAGTATTATCTACCAGGTCTTGGTTTTAATACTACCGGTGACGGCTCAGGCACAGACTGGACATGGCTGGTTTCTCCTACAGCGGCTGACATTAGCACCGAGCTGTCAGCCATAGCGGCAATAAATCCCCACATTATCTTCACCGCGTTTTCCGGGTCGGTCGGCGCTGTCTATTCTAATCAGAGAAACGACCTGGGAATACCGGCCATGACAATAGGCATTAATGTGCCCGGCCAGCAGCTCAGTCACTGGGCGAACACCGGTGGAGACTGTGTGGGCGAAGTCATGCTGGACACCTTTCCGATAGGTGTGAATGTTACCGCTCTTACGGGTGATTGGGTTGACGCTTTCGTGACCAGGTTCGACCGTTACCCCGTCTATACTGCGGCTACCTACGATGCCATCAACGCTGTGGTTAAGGGCATCGAAGCAACCGATTCACTCGACAGTGACGTCCTCGTTGCCTGGCTGGAAGACCTGGACAACGCCTTCACGGAAGGCGTAGGTACCCCGTCAACCGCCTATTATCCTATGCCGGACATCGAGATAACACCGGGTGAGCTATATGCCCTCAACCAGACCCAGAAAGAAGAACTGTATGGTACTGATTTTGCCTACGTTCAATCTGACTGGATGTGCGGGTTTGCTTCTGGAATTCAACAACCGCACATTGCTCATGACACAGTCTATGGTCCCGGTTATCAGACCGGCACTGGCACCCAGTGGCAGGAAGTTACTGGATCAGGCGTGAAGTTAGGCATCTGGCCAATGGTGTTAGCTGCCCCCGGGACCCCGGGGCCTTGGATTGACCAGTATGGCGACTGGAACTTCGCATACCCCGGCACACAACCCTTGTATCTACCCATAGGAAGTGATGAGCCAACAGGAGGAATGCTTACCATTCCTAATCCGCTCTAATGGATAGAACAACCGGAGCGAAGTCAGTAGCCTAGACCTGCTAGGCATGGAGGTGACCCCGGGTTAGCCCGGGGTCACCTCTCTTTCTATTCCAGCCGCCCCTTTTGGGTGGGGACAATGTGGGCGGGTACAAGACCCGCCCCTACGGTCGGGGGTGTAGTGGCGGAGTTTATCTCCGCCTGGAGGGGTGTGGTCTCCGTTCGAGGCGTGAAGGAATCCCTTCCTTCACGGTTAGAGCACAGGATGAGCCCTGGGCGGGTACAAGACCCGCCCCTACAGATTAATGTATTACCGTAGTGGCGGAGTTTATCTCCGCCTCTCGGGCGGGCACAATTCGGGCCGGGATAAGCCCCACCCCTGAAGCTCTCCCTCCCTTCTGTCGTTGCGAGGCTGACGAAGTCAGCCGAAGCAATCTCTGCGGCGGGGGATTAACCCCGCCTAGGCAATGACAAAAGGAAAAATAACAAATGTAGGGGAGTAATGACCAAAAATTTGAAAAATCGCGGGAAAACCTTGACAAGGTGGGGAGACGTGATTTATAGTATCTGCCAATTAAAAGGAAGGTGAAGGTTTCTAAAGTGCCCGAATTGAAACGGACGGTCAGAATCAGACAGTATAGTGGCGGGGTTTATCCCCGCCTTATTTTTGCCGGGGACGAGGCCTGGGCGGGGACAAGTCCCGCCCCTACAAACGAATGAATGTAGTGGCGAGGTTTATCCTCGCCTTGTGGGATTAAAAGTGCCGTGATTGAGCGAATCATAATTATGACGCTGGTAACAGGAGGTGTATATGCCCTCCTGGCGATAGGCTTTTCTCTTATCTTCGGCAACGCCCGTGTTATTAACCTGGCCCATACGGGATTTTTCATGCTGGCAGCCTACGGCTTGTGGTATTTTATGCGTCAACTTGGCATAGACGTCGCCTGGGCAATCCTCATAACTGTGCCTGCCGTTACCCTGTTAGGTATCCTGTCCTACCGGTACCTTATTAACTCTATACGCGAGCACCATGCCGCCGTACTGCTGATGACGATAGCTTTAGCCATGGTTTTTCAAGAGCTCGTGCAGGCGCTTTTTTCTAATAACTACTGGGCAATTGACGCTCTTATTCCTGGATTCACGGAGATACTCGGGGTTAGAGTCCTTAACCAGCATCTACTGACACTGGGCATAGTGGTGGTGGTCATTATCATCGTGTGGCTGATTTTGGCAAAGACAAAACTGGGTATCGCCCTCAGAGCGACGGCACAGGATGCTGAGGTTGCTAACCTGATGGGGATAAGCGTGCCCAGGACACTGATGATAACCATGGGGATAGCCACAGCTCTGGCAGCGCTTGCTGCCGTAGCGGTGGCACCGATATGGACAATATATCCTACCATGTGGACACCACCACTGGTGATGATTATGGTAGTTGTTGTCCTGGGGGGACTGGGAAGTATCAAGGGAGCTATCATCGGGGCTTTCATTATCGCATTGGTCGAGGTATCGGTCGCGACCCTGATGCCATCCTACGCTTATTTGAAGGTGGTATTTGCCATACTGGCTATGGTCATAGTGCTCTCGGTGAGACCGGGAGGTCTGTTCGGCATAATGTTCGAAGAGGAGAGATTATAAATTGTTGAGACGGCTGCTCAATAATCTCCGGTGGAGTGTGCTACCGGTCCCCGGGCGGGTTATCGCCATCGTTTTCTTTGTGGCTCTGTTTATTTTCCCGCTGATTACGGATAGTAACTATTACCTGTACATTCTTACCATTAGCAATTTGCTGGTTATTTTTGCCGTTAGCTGGGACCTTTTATCTGGCTACAGTGGCCAGGTGAATTTTGGGCATGCCCTGTTCTTCGGCGTAGCCGCCTATAGTGTAGCGCTATTAAATAAATATTTCGGCTGGCAACCGTGGGCGACGATACCAATAGGGACTCTGGTCGCTACAGGCGTTGGAGTGTTGACATGCTTTCCGGCCCTGAGGCTGAGAGGGCCTTACCTGTCATTGCTTACAATGGCATTCCCTCTCATGTTGATGGGGTTGGTCATGGCTTTCAAAAAATGGACCGGCGGTGAATTTGGCATACCCGGGCTTCCTGACCTTGCCGCCACAAAAGTAGGTGAATATTATATATGTTTGATAGTGATGACCGTAGCGGTGCTCATAATGTGGAAGCTCACCGATGCCAAGAGTAAGTATGTCAGGACCGGTCTTATCTTCCACGCCATCCGGGAAGACGAGATTGCCGCCCGTGCCTCGGGAATAAATACCATAAGATACAAGATACTGGCTTTTGTCATAGGCGGCTTTTTCGCCGGTCTTGCCGGCGCCTTATATGCCCACATATTAGGGACTGTCGGCCTTTCCTCCCTCTCCATGGTGATGTCCTTCCGGGCAATAATATATGTAGTATTTGGCGGTATCGTGAGTATCTACGGAGCAGTTGTCGGGGTTTACACCCTTCAGACTCTTCTACAGTTTTTAGGTGTAGGGGGAACAACTTTTATTGGCCAGAACCAGATACTCATTATGGCTATTATAGTGATATTGATACTGCTGTTCATGCCTGAGGGGGTTGCCGTGTGGATACGGAGTAAGATTGAGCGAGAGTGTCCTCGCTGCAAGCTGAGTAATGCTGCCTGGCGCCGGGAATGCCGCGCCTGTGGTGCCTCCCTACATTAAAAAGGGGCAACTCCGCTTTCTCCACTCTGCTGTCATTTTGTAGTTGCCTGATTTATCAGGTCAGCCTCATCCCTGCCCAGAAGGCGGGGATAAACCCCGCCACTACATAATTATCTATTTGTTTGTTTAACGTTGTAGGGGCGGGTCTTGTACCCACCCACATTGTCCCCGCCTATAAAGCTGAGATAAACTCCGCCACTACATTAATTTGTACCAGCCCCCCACCCGTAAGGCGGGGATAAACCCCGCCACTACGCTCATTTGTAGGGGCGGGTCTTGTACCCGCCCTAATTTTGAATCCTAAGCAAGGACAAATGACAAAGTTCAAAACTCAAATGAGAAGAAGGAGTAGTTTTGGCATTTAAGTTTTATAGTGGCGGGGATGAATCCCGCCGCTACACCAGTAAGGTTTTCTGGTGACCTCGTAAATTCGATTTATAAATCTGCGGGGTGGTTATTACAAGCCCAGGTATGTCTTCCTGATAGTCTCGTCCTTGAGCAATTCCTCAGCTGTTCCCTCGGCGATGATGTGTCCCCTGGACACGACATAGTTCCTCTTGGAGAGGGCGAAGGCAAAGCTGATATCCTGCTCAGCCAGGAGTATGGTGACTCCCAGCTCCTTGTAAATCTCCTCAACACGTTTGAACAGGTCATCTTTTATCTTAGGGGCCAGCCCGCTGGATGGCTCATCGACTAACATCAATTTAGGCCGGCGCATGAGGGAGCGGCCAACAGCCAGCATCTGCCGTTCCCCGCCGGATAAAGTCCCGGATAGTTGTTTTTCCCTCTCCTTCAGCCTGGGAAACAGTTCATAAACTCTGACCAGGCTCTCATCCACCTCTTTCTGGTCCCGGCACAGGTAGGCTCCGGCCAGGAGATTATCCCTGACATTCATCTCGACGAAAGGCCGGCCCATTTGCGGGCAGAGCTGGAGACCTTTCTTGGCGATTTGAAATGCCGATAGCCTGTCAATTCTTTCCCCTTCAAATTCTATGCTGCCTTCAAAGGTTACATCTGACTTCCTGGTGCCCCTGAGGACTTCCTTGTCCCAGTTTATCAAACCAGCGATAGCGCGGAGGATAGTGGTCTTGCCGGCGCCATTGGGACCGACGAGCGCCACCAGCTCCCCTTTCTCCACCGTCAGGCTGGCTCCATCCAGGATGGTGGCTGTATCGTAGCGGACAATTACATCTTTTACCTCAAGCAATGAGCACCTCCTTGCCGGTATAAGCTTCAATCACGGTGGGCATTTTGACTATTTCTTCCGGGGTACCCTGGGCGATGATTTCTCCGTAATTGATGACAATCACCCGGTCAACTATTTTCATAAGCTCACTTAGCTTGTGTTCAATTATCAGCATAGCCGGTCCTTCGCTATGAAGCCTGCCAAACCGACCTCCCTTGTGCAATCTTTTCATGGATTTAGCGACAAGGTCTGTTTCGGCAGGATTAAGTCCCCCGAAGGGCTCATCGAGGATAAGGAGTTCGGGCTCGGTAGCAATGGCCCTGGCTACCTCCAGTCGTTTCAAGTCTCCATGAGACAAGACGGAGGCTGGCTCACGAGCCCGGTCGGCGATGCCCACGAACTCCAGCGCGTCCCGTGCTTTCACCGCCGTGGTCTTGGTCCATTCACCGCTCTTGGTTATCCGCGGGCACAGGCAACCGACCATGACATTGGCGATAACAGGGAGGCGGCGGAATGGCTTGACTACCTGGAAAGTCCCTACGAGCCCTCTCTGGACAACTTTCCAGGGACGCCATCCGGTTATGTCCTCGCCCTTAAACCGGACTTTTCCGGACTCGGGCTTAAATATGCCGATTACGCACCGCACCAGGGTGGTCTTTCCGGAACCATTGGGCCCAATCAGCCCCACGATTTCGTCTCTGCCTATTTGGAAGCTAACATTGTTGACGGCAACCAGTCCGCCGAAACGCTTGGTCAAGTTTTCCACTTCGAAGAATGGCGCCATTCTATAAATCCTCCTCTCTCAGTTCGCGGCGTGATACCTTGCCGATGTCCGTCTTGGGCACCTCGCCCCTGAACTCGATTATCTTGGGTACCATATAGGCAGAAATCTTTCCAGCGCAATACTTCGTAATATCTTCTTCCGACACTCTCCCTCTGGCCTCCGACTCAAGAACGACGATGGCTTTAACTCTCTCACCAACCTCGGGGTCGGGGACGCCGATAACGCCGGCTTCCCTGATCTGAGGATGAGAAGTAAGTACTTCCTCTACCTCTCTGGCAAATACCTGCAGACCTTTGTATTTAATCATGTCTTTCTTCCTATCGAAGAAGTAGAAATAGCCCTCTTCATCCATTCTTGCCAGGTCCCCAGTGCGCAGCCAGGTTTCACCGTCGATTTCCAGAAGTACTTCCTTGGTTGCTTCCGGTTTCTGCCAGTATCCCGGGAAGACATTGGGTCCTTTGAATACCAATTCGCCTGTTTCCCCAACGGGAAGGAACTTGGTGCCTTCCGACTCCATTATGCCCGCCACACAACCAGGCATAGGTACACCGAAGGAACCGATTTTCGGCCTGCCGTAGGGATTGACCATACCGGTCGAGGTCGTCTCGGTCATTCCCCAGCCCTCGTGGATTGGAGCGCCGGTCCGCTTTTCCCAGCCCCGGGCAGTGTCCTCGAGAAGGGCATCAGCACCGGAGATAAGGACTTTTATGTTCTTCCAATTTACTCTGTTAGTCTTTTCATAGTCCTTGAGATATTCATACAGGGCGGGAACGCTGTAGAAGATAGTTCCTTTGTACCTTTCCAGTGCGTCCAGAATGTCATCAGGGTCAGGAGTGGTGATTAGTATTGAAGTATAGCCCTCGGTCATTCCTCCCATCATGACCACTGCTTGACCATAGATGTGGTAGAAAGGCAAATAGGCTATTACGGTTTCCTTCCCTTTCTGGACGATATCACCCCAGAATCCATCGGCGAGCTCTCGGGCGGCGGCGAAATTGTAATGAGTTATCACAGCACCTTTGGGCTTCCCGGTTGTCCCGCCAGTGTAGGGAAGAGTTACTATGTCCTCTCTGATATTGAACTCTATTTTGGGCGGATTCGGGGGGTATTTTTTAATCAAATCCTGGAATCGATAAAATCCCTCTCTTTCAAACAGTTCAACAGGCGGGGCGGCCATTTTCTGATATACAGCCCGGAGCACACTGCTGCCCAGAAACTTCTTCATTCCCGGCAGGTATTCGCTGATGCTGGTCAGGATAACAACATCCAGCTTGACTCCGCTTTTTTCCACGTTATCATAAAGAATATCCAGGCACACAATCATTCTCGCCCCGCTGTCTTCAAGTTGGTACTTGATTTCGGAGCTGACATAAACAGGGCTGATTGCCGTCAAGGTAGCTCCGGCTTTCAGGGCTCCCATATAAGCTATGATGAACTGAGGCGAATTAAGCAGCAGGAGAGCAATCTTATCTCCTTTCTTGATGCCTAAATCGTGTAGTGCCGCAGCAAACCTGTCAACCTGGTCTCGGAGCTCTTTGTAGCTCACCTTTCTACCGTAGAATACTACAGCGGTCTTGTCCTTCCATTCTTCTGTATTCTCATTAAAGGTGTCCACCACGGACTTTTCCTCGATTGTAATATCCGGCTCCACACCTGGCAGATACCATTTTATCCACGGCCTGGCTTCATATTTGGCTTTGTTTTCGTCCTGTGTCATTTCCTACCTCCATTTTATTACGGACACTGCTTGTAGTTAAGCGCAAAACGCGATAACTCGGGGTTCCCGAAATTCAAGCCCATCTTAATCATATTTTATCAAACTGTCAAGCATTTTGTCATTGCGAGCACCCTATTTTTTTGTCATTGCGAGCGAAGCGCGGCAATCTCATTAACTCCCTCACCGAGATTGCTTCGGCACTATCATGCCTCGCAACGACATGAAGGGGGGTGTCATTGCGAGCACCTTACTTTTTTTGTCATTGCGAGCACCTGAAAGGTGCGTGGCAATCTCCGAGGATTGCAGGGCCTGTTTCAGACAGCAAGCGGGGAATCATCCACAGAGATTGCGGAGCCTGTTCCGAAGCATAATCGAGGAATCTCGGCTCCTCGCAACAACAGAGAGGAGAGTGCCTCGCAACGACAAAAGGGAAATGTCATTCTGAGTCGCAGGCGAGGATAAACTCCGCCACTACACTCTTTCGCCAGACTGATGAAATTCTCGACAAAACCTCGCCTTGACAGTGGGGGGGAAAAGTGATATATCATAGGCGGCAAGCCATAATTTCGGAAAATATCGACGGAATTACAAAATTCAAAGAAAGGAGACTAATTACATGGAAGAAGCAGTTATTGTCAGCTATCTGAGGACGCCCTTTTCCAGGGCGAGGCCGAGGGAACCAGAGAGGGATGTGTTCAACAGCCTGAGAATGGACGACCTGGCAGCCAGGCTGGTCCAGGAAATGATAAAGCAGACCAAGATAAACCCTGAGGAAATCGGCGATGTGCTCACGGGGACGGCGATGCCGGTGCTCGAGCAGTGGCTCTATGGGGGGAGGACAATCAACTTCCTGGCCAAGCTGCCGTTCAATGTCGCTGGGCAGGGGATTGACCGCCAGTGCGCCTCGTCAATGTCCACGATACACCAGGGGGCCATGGAAATCATGCTGGGGTACTCCGATATCGTCATCTCCTGCGGAATCGAGCACATGACCCACATCCCGACCCTGGGAGGTGGTGAGCGACAGGTACCGGTGGAACCTAATCCCAAATTCGTCACCGAAGAGTTCAAAGAAGTGGACATAATGACCACCATGAACATGGGCCTGACTGCGGAGAAGCTGCTCTCACAGACCACCTTTACCCGGGAGGACATGGACAAATGGGCTATGAAAAGCCATCAGATGGCGGCCAAGGC
>JAUWFX010000039.1 GCA_030606765.1 Dehalococcoidia bacterium | reverse complement strand
GCCAAATTCAGCCTCTTTCTTCGAGGAGTTCGTATACTTCTCGGGCAAGCTGGCACATCGGCCCGAAAAGCCACGGCGGCACCTTGCCATAATGCAAAGGCAAATTAGCAATCCCCGTCCTCTGTCCCGAGCTAGACATCTCCTGCTCCAGGTATATTATACAACAGCGCTGTCCTCACGGCATTGCAGTTTTGACACAGAAGGCTGCGCCCATTACTCGTCGCATAGACTACTGACCAAAAAACCAATTTCGTATATACTAAAGTTAGGTGAAATTTCGGTTAATGAAATAATCTAGAATCGAGTGAGAGATATAAAATGCCGGAGGAATATGGAAGTCATGTAGACTATATGGGCTGGGTAAAGGCTGATGCAGATTCACGACAGGAAGCCATAGAGGATGCTCTGCGTGAGGCATTTTCTAGCTTTATAGAGAAGCGAGAAGTAGAAGTCATTGTCTTTTCGGGCATGAACGCTTTTGACCTTGCAAAAGCTATTATCAGTCGCCCTCTTATTCTTAAACCGCTTTTAGCTGCTTGTAACATTGCGGCGAGAGCAATCGAAAGGGATTTATCTATTAAGAACGTGGACACCTACAGCCCCCGATTGAGTGATGACCAGGCTAAAGTGATCGCTGGATACATCAAACCATTTTTGCCACCCTATCTGGAAATCCCAGCACTCAGCCAAATTGACAGAGTTGCCTTCATTGACAAAGAAATTCGAATGGAGAAAGGACGCTGGGAGAAAATAATCATCGAAAGTCTTAATCGATTTGGTAGTTTACAGTTTCATAAACGATTGTTCACAGTCGAGGCAGAACAGTTTGAGTTGGATGCTGCTAGTCCAAAGTCAGGCGATGTTAAAGTTGGAATAGATATAAAAAGAATTGAAGCCAGAAGAGACATTCATAAGCGCTGTGATGAAATCGCCAATAAAGCTGCTAAGCTAAAGTCAGCTTTTCCGAGTAGCAAATTTGGCGCTGTTGTTTATTATCCTTTTATTGAAGAACATATAAACATCCAGAATCGCCTCCGTTCAGATAACATAGAGGGCGTTGTCTTTGCATCCGAGGCAAAAGAGTCCATTGAAAACGCTGTTAGAATGCTTCTTTCAACTCTTAGGGTGTCAAGGAGATGAGCAATCAAAAAACTCGGCATCGTTTACTTCAAGGGGATGCACGTGACCTCAACTTTATCCCCGATGAGAGTATTCACTTAGTTGTTACTTCACCACCTTATTGGGTGCTCAAAAGGTATCGTGAACATCCTAGTCAAATGGGACACATTGAAGACTATGATACGTTTATAGGCGAGCTATCAAAGGTTTGGCAGCATTGCTATAGGATTCTTGTTCCTGGCGGAAGATTAGTTTGTGTTGTTGGAGATGTATGTCTTTCACGACGAAAACATGGCAGACATGTTGTAGTTCCTCTTCACGCTGATATCGCTGTCTCTTGCAGAAAAATGGGGTTTGACAATTTGAATCCCATTATTTGGTATAAGATTGCTAAAGCAACCTATGAAGTTAATAATGGCACTAAGTTTTTCGGCAAACCTTATGAACCTAATGCTATCATTAAAAATGACATTGAATTTATCCTTATGCAACGTAAACCGGGGGGTTACCGCAAACCAACCATGGAACAGCGCCGATTAAGCATGATTGGGAAAAAAGAATACGAAGCATGGTTTCAACAGATTTGGGACATTCCAGGAGCGTCAACAAAAAACCACCCTGCTCCCTTTCCATTTGAGTTAGCTTATAGACTTGTTAGGATGTTTTCTTTCTGGGGGGATACCGTTCTCGACCCCTTTTGTGGTACAGGAACAACGATACTCGCTGCCATGAAAGGTGATAGGAATAGCATTGGTGTTGAGATTGATCCTGAGTATTGCCAAATGGCTTTGAAACGCTTGCAGAGGGAGGGATCAGCTCTTTTTAACAAGGTTGATTTAGAATTTATTAAGGCAAATGAACTTAATGAGGTAGATAGGGAAAAATGACTGAAATTGCTAGGGTTTGGAAAAGATAGGAGGTAGGTGATGGCATTTAGGGTCTTTATAAGCCACAGTACTGCCGACATGGACATAGTTTACGAATTGTACACATGGCTATGGAGGGAGGGATTGGAGGCCTATGTCGCCGAATTTTATCCAACACCAGGCATCCCGTTTCCAAGCAAAGTTGCCGAAGCGATTGATAACTGTGACTGCTTTATTGCCATTCTAACGGCGAATGCCAATAGGTCTGATTTTGTCAATCAAGAAGTAGGATATGCGGTGAAGGGTGGAAAACTTGTAGTTCCCATAGTGGAAGAGGGAGTAGTCAAGCCAAAGGGATTCTTACAAGGCGTAGAGTATATTCCCTTTAGTAGATATGATCCTACCGATGCCATAAGTAGAGTAGCATATTTCTTAAAGGAAAGGGCAGTGCGAAGGGAGGAGGAAGAAAGGAATAAGGTAATTCTTGGAATAGCAGCCTTTGCGTTAGGTTTGATGGCTTTGGCGGCAGTTTCTTCGCGTGGAAGGTAAAGAGCATAAACGATGATACGTGCTGAAGATTTCATTAAAAGAGCCTTCGCAGGTTTAAGGGATAAATGGGCAAAATAAATTTTGATCCTAACGAAGAAGGTGGCTTAGAATTAGCAAGGGCTATAGTACTAGAGAGACTAAGAAACGATAGAGATTGGAACCAGTATGATCATTCTGGCTCAGGATTTGACAGGTTCGTCGAATATGTTGGTGACCCAGTGCATGGTAGACGAAGATTAGTATTTCTTGCCCAAGATGTGCTATGGGAATTTATGATACAAGGTGTGGTTGCACCAGGTTTAAATGTTGGCAATCCTAATTTACCTTTCTTCCACATCACTGATTAGGGCGGAAGGGTGCTTATTGAGGGAGAATTTCTTCCACACGATCCCACGGGTTATCTGGAACGCTTCCGCAATGAGACGCCAAGTCTTGATTCAACAGTTGAGTCGTATTTAGCGGAGAGTCTGAATTGTTTTACAAGAGGTAGTTTAATTGCATCTGTCGTAATGTTAGGTGTTGCATCAGAACGCACCTTCCAACTTTTGTGTGGTTCTCTTCTTAATGCAATCGCTGATACAACCGAAAAATCTAAGTTCCAAAAGATATTAGACAAGAGTGCAATGAAACCGAAAATGGATTGGGTTTTGAATAAAATTCAAGCAATGCAAAGCGAATCGCCTCGACCACTGCCTGATAATGTTAATATTATGCTCGCTTCCATCTTCGATTTTATTCGCTGTCAGAGGAACGATTTGGGGCATCCTCAAGAAAAACCACCTAAAGTCACAAGAGAAGATGCTTATGTTAATTTAAGAATATTCCCTAGTTATTTTAAGATGGTTAATCAGGTTATAGATTACTTCGATAATAATCAAGTTTGATTGTTTGCCAAATTCAGTAGATAGTATTTGAAAGAAGATGGTCTTCCGTCAGTATCAATGAATACGATAACTAATATTACCTCAACATGATAACCATAGATGGTGGGGCGAAGTTGGGGAGTGGGACGATAGTTCGTTATTCTGTAGCCCTGGCTAGCCTGCTGGGCAAGGAAATAAGGATAGAAAATATCAGGGCTGGCAGGGATAAGCCAGGGCTGAGGGCGCAGCATCTTAAAGTGGTGCAGGCTTGCCAGGAGATGTGCCATGGGGTGGTGGACAATGCTGCGGTGGGCTCTAAGGAGATTACCTACACACCCAGAGAAAGGTTCAATGGAGGAGAGTACAGCTGGGATATAGGGACGGCGGGCTCAACCATCATGATGGCCCAGACGCTTTTGCCTTTGGCTTGCTTTGCCCGAAAGCCCTCTAAATTCAGGCTGGAAGGCGGGCTGTTTCAGGATTTTGCCCCTTCGGCTTATCATATGAAGTTTGTTTTGCTTCCGTTTCTAAAGCGAATGGGTGTTCGTGCTGAACTTGACATAATCCGTCCTGGTTATGTGCCAAGAGGCGGTGGGATTATAGAAGTTAGAGTTGAGCCAGTGGGGAAATTGAAGCCGTTAAATCTTAGCGAGCAGGGGGAGATTTTCAGTATCAAAGGCATAGCGCTTTCCTCGCATTTGAAAGAAAAGAGGGTAAGCCAGAGGATGGCAGCGGAATGTCAGAGGGTATTAAAATTTTATGGGTATAAAGCAGAGATTGAGAAAATCGAGGACGAAAGCTCTTTTCAGGAAGGAGCAGCCCTGGCGATATATGCCGAGACGAGCCTGGGTAGCCGGATGGGTTTCGACAGGGCAGGGAGGTCAGGCAGGAGCTCGGAATCCATAGGAAGATATGTGGCTGAAAGGTTTATAGAAGATGTTAAAACTGGCGCCGCAGTTGATAGATATATCGCAGACCAACTCATAATCTATGCTGGCTTAGCCGAGGGGGTTACAAGGTATTCGGTCCCCTGCATTGCTGAACATGTGGAGACAAACCTGTGGTTGGTCGAGGAATTTCTTGGTGCCAGAACAAAGGTTAATGGAAATCTCCTGGAGATAGAGGGGATTGGCTTCGCCTGAAGGATGTTTAGGATGAGTCTGGCAGACAAGGTGGATTTTGCCACAATAGTAGTGTTTTGGGGGTGAATATGGAGAATTTAGTTAAGCGGGCAGCAAAGGACTTGGCGGGAAGTAAATATGCCGTTGCATTAACCGGAGCGGGCATGTCAACCGAATCAGAAATACCTGATTTCAGGGGACCAAAGGGCATCTGGACCACGAATAAAGAAGCAGAGGCTAAGGCTTATCAAAGATACGAGCTTTTCCTGAACAACCCCAGGGCATACTGGGAGGAAATACTGGGGTTGCGGGGGACATACGGGACGTTTCATGAACAAATCAGGCAGGCTAAACCAAATCCAGGTCACTATGCTCTGGCTGAGCTCGAAGCTCTGGGGATACTAAGGTGCGTAATCACACAAAACATTGATGGTTTACATAAAAAGGCGGGGAGTAAGAGGGTTTTAGAATATCACGGCAGTGTCAATGCGCTGAGGTGTATTTCTTGCGGCTCAAGGTTTGCCTGGGAAGAAGTCTCCCTGGATGAGCTTCCGCCTCGCTGCAAATGTGGTGCTGTCCTGAAGGATGATGTGGTTCACTTCAAGGAGCCGATACCTTCAGACGTCATGGAAGAATCGGAGAAAGAAGCTTTGGGATGTGATTTGATGCTTATCTGCGGAACATCAGCAGTGGTTTATCCTTTTGCCAACCTGCCCAGGATGGCAAGATTTCATTCGGGTAGATTAGTCACGGGCTTGGATGTAATGGGGCATAAGGCTAATGTGAAGATAATAGAGGTGAATGCTGACCCTACGCCGCTCACCCACGAAGGCGTATCAGACTATTTAATCCAGGGGAAGACAGGTGAGGTATTGCCCAGGATAGTGGAAGAGGTTAACAAAAGCATAAAGACATAAAAGCATCAAAACTAATATGTTTATCGCTAATTACATTAACAGGTGCAATACTGACTAAAGTTCTTCTGGGAGTTTTACATCACTCTCTTTAGCCTGGGGTTGGGGGTGATGCCGGGCATTCTGCCTCTTTTGGCGATGGACTTGCCTTCTATTTCGTGAAGGTCAGCGGTGAAATCAATGGGCTTGGCATCGCTGATATAGCTACCAACAGCGAAAATATCCACAGGTGCCCCTTCTTCGATAAAATATCTGATTCGTTCCGGGTCAAGTCCACCGCTGGCGACTATTTTCACGTCCTTAAATCCCTCGAGGTCCAGCCAGGCTCTAACTTCTTTGACCAAGCCAGCAGTAACTCGACCTCTTTCTGAAGGTGTATCTAATCTTACGCCTTGTAACTTTCCTTGCATCGCTTTGGCCACAGTTACACTTTCTCTGACCTCGTCCTCAAAAGTATCCACCAGAGCAATGCGTGGCACTTCCGAAGGCATATGTTTGTCAAAAGTAAGAGTGGCCTTAGCAGTGCTGTCCATAATAATGATGAGGGCGTGGGGAATAGTCCCTGTGGGTTGAATGTCGGCAAGTTTTGCTCCAGCGGTGCTGGCGCAGCCGGTGCAGCCTCCGACTATAGCGGAGTATTCCATAATGCCGACTACTGAGGGGTGGACGTGGCGGGCCCCGAAGCTGATGACAGGAATGCCTCGGGCAGCATCAACGCATTCTCGGGCAGCGGTGGCCCATCCGCTGCAATGGGAAAGTATGCCCAGATAAGCTGTTTCATAAGTTCCGTAGCTTTGATAAGGGGCTTTTATGCGCAAGACTACTTCTTTTCTGTCGAAAGGTTCGCCTTGAGATAGCGACCATACTTCACAATTATCCTCAGGAAGAACTTTGGCGAGCAAAGATTTAACTTCTTCTATGCCGCACAAGATACCAGCTCGGCGAGGAAATATCTCCATAGTTGCTACGGGATTAATCCCCTCTTTCTTAAGTATTTCCACGGTGCGGGGAAAATAGATGTCGGCAGTTTCCCCACTCAACCATGAATCAGGAATTTCGAAACGGGGAGGAGAAACCTTAACTAAGGGTTTAATAAGCTTGGCTCCAAGCACCTTATCCATATAGTCCAGGGCGAAGGAGTGAGCTTTTTTGTCGAAGGACGCAACACAATCAACAGGGACTTCAACTTCATAGCCTCTGGTTCGGGCATCAATTACTGCGTTCAGAACACAAATATGGGTGGTTACGCCGCAGACGACTATGGTTTCGGGCTTGATTGCCTCCAGTCGCTTGTCTAAAGGAGTGTTGTAGAAACTGCTAAAGGTTCTTTTGGGTATTATTTCACCGGGATATTGTAAAAGCTCGGGTATGAGTTCAGCTTCCTCAGTACCTTCAATGCAATGGGGTGGAAACATTTTGAATTCCGGGTCGTCAGGTGTATGGTGGTCACATAAGTAGAAGATTTTCGAGCCCTGTTCTAACTCATGTTCCAGTAATTTCTGGATATTGGGTATGATACGACGGGCCTCGATGCCGCAATAAACTGGATAACCTTCCTCGAGAAAGCCACGTAACATATCCGATACAATTACTACTCTAGCTATGACATCACCAATGATCGGGCTCAGGGCTATAGTTTTTCTGCAAGAAGGCAATGTAATCTCCTAATAAAGAAGCTGCATTCGTGCTGTCTCCCTTCCTTAAAACCTCTAAAGTGTTCTGGAGCATCTGTAGTTCGGTGTCTATCTGGGGTGCCAAATTGCAGATGTTGCCACAACAAGAACCCCACTCTGCCCTTGCCAGATGGGCTTCCTTCATTTTTATCATATTTTCCACATCGGCAATACACTCTGCCCTTTTTCCTGGGTCAGCTATCTTCTCTCTAAGTGACATAACGCTGTTCATAGTTTCTTTGCTAATCATGAACATCTCTCACCTCCTTCACCTCTGTAAACTCTAAGCACTAATTTCTAAATAACAAATTCAAAATCCCAGTTTCTAAATATTTAGAGCTAAGGGATTTTGTGTTTGCCCAAGTCAGTGTCTGAAATGGCGAACACCGGTAAATACCATGGCAACATTATACTTGTCTGCCAGCTCAATTACCTCTTTATCTCTTACCGAGCCACCGGGCTGTATAATGGCGGTA
Organism: Dehalococcoidia bacterium; assembly: GCA_030606765.1. Next base: position 4,580 of record JAUWFX010000039.1, on the reverse strand, counting down.
ACCCCATGCTTGATTGCCAATTCCGGGCCATCGGTGAAGGGGAAGAAGGCATCTGAGGCAAGGACGCTGTCTTTAGCCTGGTCACTAGCTTTTTTTAGAGCTAGCTCAACGCTTACCACCCGGCTTGGCTGTCCGGCTCCCATGCCTAACAATGTTTTGTCCTTGGCGATAACTATGGCGTTAGATTTTATGCCTTTAACTGCCTTCCAGGCAAAGAGCAGGTCTGATAACTCTGTCTCGCTTGGTTGGCGCTTGGTTACGACGCGAGGCTTAAGTTCGGATTCGGTTAAAGTGTCCGGCATTTGGGCCAGAAAGCCGCCTCCGACATGGCGAAAATCGAGATGTAGTTCGGAGGACGAAGGACTATAAGGGGCAAGTTTAGCAAGGCGCAGACTTTCTTTGCGTCTTAGTAATTCCAGAGCCCTTTTTTCATATTCTGGGGCGACAACGGCGTCGTAATGAGACTTATCTATTTCCCTGGCAGTAGCTAAATCAATAATTCGGTTGCTGACAACTATACCGCCAAAGGCAGCTACAGGGTCGCCAGCTAAAGCTCGCCGATAAGCCTCGGCTAAATCATTATGGGAGGCAAGTCCGCAGGAATTAGTGTGCTTCATTATGGCAATGGTGGGAGCAGTAAAATCGCTCAACACGTTTAAAGCAGCATCTAAATCGAGAAGGTTGTTGAAGGAAATTTCGGGTCCGCCAAGCTGTTCCAGGGATGCCAGGCCGTCTTGCCTTTGTCTTACATTTTGTTCAATGTAAAAGGCAGCTTGCTGATGGGGATTCTCGCCATAGCGCAAGCTACGGGCTTTTTTTAAGGCTATTGTCATCTCTTCGGGAAAAGCTTTTTCATTAAGGTATTGAGCGATGGCTGTATCATAAAGGGCAACATGTTGGAAAGCTTTCTGGGCTAACCGCTTCCTATATTCTGAATCTATGTTGCCCTGGCGCAGCTTTTGCAAGATTGTATTGTAATCCCCGGGATCGACTACTACCAGGACGGAGGGGAAATTTTTGGCTGCGGAGCGAAGCATGCTTGGTCCGCCAATATCGATGTTCTCTAGTGCCTCATCTAGGGAAACTTGAGCCTTGGTCACTGTTTCCACAAAGGGATAGAGGTTGACCACCACCATGTCAATGGGCTCAATGCGGTTCTGGGTTAGCTCGGATAGATGCTGGGGAAGGTCACGTCGGGCTAAGATGCCTCCATGTACTGCGGGATGCAAAGTCTTCACCCGGCCATCGAGGATTTCAGGAAAGCCAGTAAGCTCTGAGACGCTATGTATTTTTACTCCAGCAGCCTCTAAAGACTTCTTGGTCCCACCGGTGCTGAATATCTCAATGCCCAGCTCTTTCAGACCTCGGGCAAAGTCAGCTACGCCTGATTTATCCGAAACACTAACTATGGCGCGCACAGGACCTCCTTTAATTTATTATTACTCTTTCCTCGTCTTCTCTCTTGATTATCTCGCCGATGGCTTTAGCCTGGGGCATGATACTAACAATCTTGGCTACCTGCTGGGGGGAACAAACAATAGCCATGCCTATCCCCATGTTGAACACCTGGTACATCTCCGTCTCATCTATATCGCCTTCTTTTTGAATGAACTTGAAAATTGGCAGAATATCCCAGGTGTCTTCATGAAGATGAGCGCCTAGGCCTTGAGGTAGGATGCGAGATATATTACCTGCAAAGCCGCCACCGGTAATATGAGCTATACCTTTGATCAATGGCAAAGCTGGCTTAAGTTGTGGATAGTAGCAACGGTGGAACTGGAGCAGTTCTTCACCGAGGCTCTTTCCTAACTCGGGATAAAATTTGTTTAAGCGCGAAGGGTTAGCATCTATACCAAAGACTCTTCGCACTAATGAATAACCATTGGTATGTAAACCAGACGAAGACAGGCCGAGGATTACGTCATCTGGAACAATGGAAGTGCCGCCGATGATATTCCTTTTTTCTACCACTCCGACAATGAAGCCTACCAAGTCATAGCTCTCCTGGGAGTATATGCCGGGCATCTCAGCGGTTTCACCGCCAATTAACGAACAGCCAACTTCTCGGCAGGCCTGGACTATACCCGAAATGATGGCTTCTATTTGCTCAGGCCTAAGTTTGGCCATGGCAATATAGTCGAGGAAGAAAAGGGGCTCGGCGCCACAACAAAGGATATCGTTCACGCAGTGGTTGACGATGTCAATGCCCACGGTATCGTTTTTGCCCAAAAGCGAGGCTATTTTGAGCTTGGTGCCTACTCCATCAGTGCTGGAGACCAAAACCGGATTGTCATATCCTTTGAGCTGGAACATGCTGCCGAAAAATCCTGAGCCGATAACTTCGGGTCGAAAGGTAGATTGAGCTTGCCGGGCAACGATTCCCTTTACTTTGTCAGCAAGATTAATGTCTACACCAGCAAGAGCATAGGCCTTGTTATGAGTGAAACGAGGCACTCTAGAGGTGGATTTCACTGAGTTCCTCCTGGGGGAGTACTTCCAAAGCTAGTTTGTCCATTTCTATTTGAACTGGAATGGGATACACTCCAGTGAAACAAGCAAGGCAGAAAATATCTCTGGGCAGGTCTATAGCTTGAATTAGGCCATCGAGGCTAAGGTATCCCAGGGAATCAGCACCGAGGTATTCCCTGATTTCCGGAACAGTCTTTCTTGCAGCGATAAGTTGCCATCTAGATGCCATATCCACTCCAAAGAAGCAGGGGTAACGGATAGGAGGGGCACAGATGCGGAGATGAACCTCTGCAGCACCTGCTTTTTTGAGTAGACTAACCACATGAGGAGTAGTGGTGCCACGAACAATACTGTCGTCGACGACTACTAACCTTTTCCCAGCAATTATGCGGGAAAGGGGGTTGAATTTTAATTGGACGCCAATCTCCCTTATCCTTTGGTCAGGCTCAATAAAGGTACGTCCTACATAGCGGTTTTTTAGCAGGCCTTCGCAATACGGGATACCTGAGGCATTGGCATAGCCAATGCCGGCGGCAGTAGCTGAATCGGGAACACCCATGACGAAATCAGCATCAACAGGATATTCTTCAGCCAATATTCTACCCATAGCTTCCCTTGTCTGGTAGAGTAGTTTGCCTTGGATGATGCTGTCGGGACGGGCGAAGTAGATGTATTCAAAGATACATAGGGCCTTTTTACCATCTTTCTTCTTAAAACTCTTCACTCCCTGGCTATCAATGACTACAATTTCCCCGGGTTCGATTTCCCTTGTGAATTGGGCACCTATATGGTCTAAGGCGCAGCTTTCCGAGGCGATGCACCATCCGCCGTCAATAGCGCCGAGACAAAGAGGACGAACACCGAAAGGGTCACGAACTCCAATCAACTTATCTTCAGTTAAGATTACCAGGGAATAAGCCCCTTGGAGGCGGTACATGGCATGTTCTATTTTTTCCTGCCAGTTCTGGCCGGGGGAGGCCAAAATCAGGTTGGCAATGACTTCGGAATCAGTACTAGTGTGAAAATGATAGCCACGCTCCTGGAGTTCATTGCAGAGCAGTTTGGAGTTGATGATATTGCCATTATGTGCCAGGGCAATGGTCAATCCCTCTGATTTCACTATAATGGGCTGGGCATTCGTGGGTCTGTTTGAGCCTGTAGTAGAGTAGCGGTTATGCCCTATACTAATATGTCCTTTGAGTAAAGTGAGGTCAGTTTCCGTGAATGCCTGGGAAACTAGCCCCATGCGTGTATGTACTTTTATTTCGTTGCCATCAGTGACAGCAATGCCAGCACTTTCTTGACCACGATGTTGTAAAGCAAAGAGGGCAAAAAAGGTTGCCTGAGCTACATTTATGCCCGAGGCATAAACTCCAAAAACGCCGCAACTTTCGTGCATAAAAAGTTGCCTTTACTAGCCAATTATAAAGTATCTCGCTCTTTTGGTCAATTTCTATACAAGATTTTTTTGTCGTGATATGATATACGACATTATTAATTTAAGGAGTTTATATTAGTGGACAAGGAAAGAAAAGGGGAAATCATCACCCAATTTAGACTTAAGGAAAATGATAGTGGGTCTGTCGAGATCCAGGTGGCTTTGCTTACCGAGAGGATAAATCGGTTAACGGAGCATCTTAAGTTATATCCCCAGGATCGGCACACCCGACATGCGCTCCACGGGGTGATAGGGAAGAGGAGACGTTTTTTAGGCTACTTAAACAGGACAGCGCCCGAGCGGTATCATTCTCTTATTGCCAGATTGGGTTTGAAGGAATAATATGTCTGATGTTTTTGAGCGTTCAGTAGCGGGTAGGACGCTTAGCATTCAAGTAGGGAAATTCGCTCAGCAAGCCAATGGTGCTGTTGTTGTTCAATATGGCAACACAGTTGTCCTGGTTACTGCCTGTACAAGCTCTGAGCCCCGAGAAGGAATTGATTTTGTGCCTCTAACAGTGGATTATGAAGAGAGGCTCTATGCCGCGGGTAAAATACCGGGCAGCTTCATCAGGCGAGAAGGACGTCCTACGGAGGAAGCAGTTATAACTGATCGGCTCATCGATCGCTCCCTGCGCCCTCTTCTTTCCAAGGAATTTCATAATGATGTTCAA
>JAUWFX010000038.1 GCA_030606765.1 Dehalococcoidia bacterium | reverse complement strand
GAAGCCGCCTCTTCTGGCTGGGGAGAAAGCACCACCCAGCAGCCGGACTTGATAATGCCTGCTTTTTCTCGAGCTATTTCCTCCAGGCTATTGCCCAAAATCTGAGTATGGTCCAGGCTAATAGGGGTAATAATACAGACTACAGGCCTGGTCACATTGGTAGCATCGAGCCTGCCGCCCAGCCCTACTTCCAGTACTTGAAAGTCCACCTGCTTCTTCTTAAAGTAAGCAAATGTCAGCGCAGTCAACGCCTCAAAATAAGTCAGTTGCCTGAAGGTAGCGTCTTGCTTCATTGATTCAATAAAGGGCTTGACTTCCGCCATGGCAGCAGCAAAATCAGCTTCAGAAATCAAACTGCCATCTACGCTAATACGCTCCCTTAGAGTATGAAGGTGGGGGGAGGTATATAGCCCTGTTTTATAGCCTGAATCGCTCAAGACCTGTGCAATCATAACTGCTACACTCCCTTTCCCCTTGGTGCCTGCGATGTGAATTGTCCTGGCTGCCAACTGAGGGTCACCCATACGGTTGAGTAGCTCTTCTACGTGCCTTAAGCTATAACCAGGCTGGGCATAAGATATGCCCGGAATCTGTTCATAATTAACAAAACTATTGAGATACTCTTCTGCTTGGCTGTAATTCAATTTCTCGCCTCAATATCCAGCAATTATACTACTTACGCATCACGCCTTGCTCAGTCTGTGATAAAATCTTAGGATATTATTTAGGAGAAGAGCGCAAGCAAAAAATTAAGTGAAGATCACGCTTAAACCGTTAGGCAATATAGCTGACGAAATAATGGAGGAGCTTAAGGATAGGGTTGGCGGTATTTTCCATTGTCCCACGGAAATAAAAGCAGGTTTTAGCGATTTGGCCCGGGCCTACAATCCCGAGAGGAAGCAATACTTTTCCTCACAATTGCTAGCCTCTCTTAAAAAGCCGGAAAGAGATGAAAGGATTGTGGGTATAGCTGACGTTGACCTTTATGTTCCCAGGCTTAACTTCGTATTTGGCGAAGCCGATATAGTCTCGGGAACAGCAATCGTATCCCTGTGTCGACTAAGGCAAGAATATTATGGCCTGGCTCCAGACGAAGCTTTATTTCTGGAAAGAGCCACCAAGGAGATAGTTCACGAACTGGGGCATACCTTCGGCCTGGGACATTGCCCCAATAACAAATGTGTCATGCACTTTTCCAACAGCCTGGCTGATACCGACTTGAAGGAGGCAAGTTTTTGTAGTAGGTGTCGCCCCAAGATAATTTTTTGATATAGCCTAAGAATTTGATATACTTGGTAAATCCGCGGGTAAACTATCCCACAACAAGGCTCGCGGTGCCAAAGGTGTGGTGTTCTTTTCGTCCACAGGTTGTTGTCCGCGTTGAAGGGGTTGAGGGGTGCTAGACTGCGATTTGGCTCTGCTAAGATATCGGGGGCATACTGCCCAAGAGGAAATTCTGATAGAAGGAGGTTAGAGCATGCAAAAAGAAGTAGTTGCCGTCAGTGGTGCCAGGACAGCAATTGGCGCCTTCGGTGGTTCTTTAAAAGATACACCTGTTGTTGAGCTAGGTGCTGCGGCAATCAAAGAGGCGCTTAAGCGAGCAGGACTAAGGCCGAAGTCCAGTGAAGAATTACTCGGTTATGGCCCTGACGCACTCAAGTCTGATGGAATAATAGAACTGGAGAAAAAGCACTATGCTTACGATTCTTCTTTGCGTCCTGTTCAGGTTGACGAAGTAATCATGGGGAATGTCCTTCAGGGAGGGCAGGGGCAAAACACAGCTCGCCAGGCCTGCATCTACGCTGGCATTCCTAAAGAAACCCCCGCCTTTACAGTGAATAAGATCTGTGCCTCAGGTTTAAAAGCTATTACCTTGGGAGCAGAAGCCATAATGGTGGGCGAGGCCGATGTTGTAGTCGCTGGAGGCATGGAATGCATGAGCAATACTCCATATGTTCTCCCCAAGGCCCGCTGGGGCTATCGCATGGATGTTGGAGCCAGGGGAGAGATTATAGACCTCATGGTCTATGATGGAGTTTGGGAAATATTCTACGACTATCATATGGGAAATACCGCTGAGGAAATCGTCAAGAGATACGGCTTCACTCGCCAACAGCAGGATGAGATAGGTTATCTCAGCCATATGCGGGCGCGCAAAGCCATAGCGGAGGGTGTATTTAAGGATGAGATAGTTCCTTTTCCTGTCCCGCAGAGAAAAGGAGAGCCCATTATTTTTGATACTGATGAGAGGCCTATGGACACTTCCATGGAGAAAATGGCTAAGCTCCTTCCCGCATTCCGAAAAGATGGAACAGTCACTGCCGGTAACTCTTCAGGGATTAATGATGCTGCGGCTGCGGTAGTGCTTATGTCTAGAGACAAGGCTAGAGAATTAGGGCTTGAACCTATGGCAACCCTTAGAGCCTGGGCTTCAGGCGCGACAGACCCAAAATACATGGGATTAGGCCCTGTGCCGGCGGTAAGAAAGGTGCTCAAAAAGACGGGGCTTGCCAATAAAGATTTTGATGTTATTGAGCTTAATGAAGCCTTTGCTGCTCAGACACTAGGTTGCATGAAAGAACTTGATTGGGATTTCGACCACGTTAACCCTCATGGTAGTGGTATATCTATGGGTCATCCTATTGGCTGCACCGGAGCGAGAATAGCAGTTACCATCATCTACGATATGGTGCGTAGAAATCTGCATCGTGGCCTGGAGACCATGTGTATTGGGGGTGGGCAGGGAATGGCAGCCGTATGGGAAAGACCTTGAAATTTCACGAGAAGTCTTATGTCAATATTACTACCTATAGTTAGAGCCCTCCTTGAGTCCCAAGTCTATCCCCATAAACCACAAAAGATAGAACTAGTCCAGACCCAGATGTCCTTTATTTTCCTTACCGGCGAATATGTATATAAGATTAAAAAGCCAGTCAATCTGGGTTATCTGGATTACACTACTTTGGAGAAACGCCATTTCTTCTGCCATCAAGAGCTGGAGTTAAATAGACGCCTTTGTCCCGGTGCCTATTTAGCCGTGGTACCGATTGTCGAAGAAAAGGGCGAGCTTCGCATTGAAGAGCGAGGCAAGGCGATAGAGTACGCTGTCAAAATGAAGCAGTTGCCCCAAGACCGCATGATGGATGTGCTTTTGCCCCGGGGTCAGGCAACTCTGGAAATGGTGGCAGGGGTGGCTGAGAAGCTAGTGGGCTTTCACCAAAAAGCCGAAACAAATCAAAAGATTGCCGCCTTCGGTAGATTGGATGTTATACGTCAGAATACCGATGAGAACTTCGCTCAAACCGAGAAATATATTGGAACTTCCATCACCGCCGAGGAATATCAGCGTATTAAGAATTACACTGATAACTTCATTGACAGTAACGCAAGCTTGCTCAATAAGAGAGTAAGTGAAGACAAGATAAGGGATTGCCATGGCGACCTTCACGCCGCCCATGTTTGCTTCACTGACGATATCTGCATTTACGACTGTATCGAATTTAACGATAGGTTCCGGTATTCCGACGTGGCCTCGGAGATCGCCTTCCTGGCTATGGACTTAGACCACTATCAGCAGGCTGGTCTTTCCCGGCATCTGGTAAATACCTATGTGGGGCTGGGCCATGACGAAGAGCTCCTGAAATTGCTTAATTTCTACAAGTGCTACCGGGCTTACGTCAGGGGCAAGGTGGAAAGCTTTAAGCTCGACGACCCCTACATTCCCGAAGAGGAAAAGGCCAAGGTGTTAACTGCCGCCCGGAGCTATTTCGAGCTTGCCAAATCGTACGTATGATATGTAGTTGCCCCGACAGCCAGTGCCATTGAAACCAGCGCCAACAAGCCTATTATGCCGGTGGCGACCTGACAAGACTGGCGATGAGTAAAATGAGATGCCCGGTACGGCGGATAAGTACCTGCTGTTCAAGTTGCGTATGGCACAATCTGTAATATATACTTTGGTGTCGGCTTTTATCGAAGCTGATAAATCTTGTTCAGGAGGTAAGCGATGAGTATTTCCCCAGATGTTTTTTCCCTATCAGGCAAGGTGGCCCTGGTGACCGGTGGCAGTCGGGGCATCGGGAGGGCTATTGCTGTGGGGCTTGCCAAATTTGGTGCTGACGTAGCTGTAACCAGCCGCAAATTACCGGACCTTGAGGAGGTGGCTAAAGAGATAAAGGGATTGGGGCGGAGGTCAATGGCTTTGGCAACACATGTGGGCAGGATGGAGGAGATAAATAATCTGGTCCCGAAGGTAAAAGACGAGCTTGGCAGAATTGATATTCTGGTGAATAACGCTGGTACCAACCCGACCATGGACCCGGCTATAAATATAGAAGAGCGTGCCTGGGATTCCATTATGAATCTCAACTTGAAAGGGCTATTCTTTCTCGGCCAGGCGGTAGCCAGGCTGATGAAAGAGCAAGGTGGGGGTAAAATTATCAATGTCGCTTCAGTAGCTGGGATTACCCCCGACATTTTGCCGATTTACTCCATAAGTAAGGCCGGGGTGATTATGGCAACGAAAGTGATGGCACAGCAGTGGGCTCAGTATAACATCAGGGTGAATGCGATAGCGCCGGGACTGGTCAAAACTCGGTTCAGCGAAGCTCTCTGGAGCAACCCGGATATTGCACAAGCTGTCATGACGAGGACTCCATTGCAGCGTGTAGCCGAACCTGACGAGATGGTTGGGGCTGTGATTTTCCTGGCTTCTGATGCTTCCAGCTATGTGACCGGACATGTTCTGGTTGTAGATGGCGGCTCTGTTATATAGCAAATATTTTGAATTCGGTATGGGGTTACAGTGATTACATCGAGTGAATATCGAAAAGGTATGTAAATAGTCAAACATACTAAGGGGGGACTACTTTCACACTCGGAAACTAAGAAGCCCTCTTTTCACCACCTCTCCGAAGCTAATTCTTTCCTCAGTCCCAACAGGGATGATAAATTTGGGCTAGATTTTGTCTCTTAGGCTCGGGCCAAGCAAAATTTGCACTCGGTTTCGCCCCTTTTGTTTAGCCTTGTAGAGAGCCTCGTCAGCGCGAGAAATAAGAGAGTAGGCATCTTCACCCCGTTCCCACCCACATAGCCCCTGACTCACGGTTATAGCAAATACATTCCCAGCAGAGTCTTTCATCTCAGCCTTCTCGATTATAGTTCGAATTCGTTCAGCTACAACCCAGGCTGAAGATAAATTGGTTTGGGGCAAAATAAGGATAAACTCCTCCCCTCCATATCGTCCCACTATATCTGTATCCCGGATATTCCGGCTAGTTAAAGCGGCAACTTTCTCTAAAACCTCATCTCCAGTGAGGTGCCCGTAGCGGTCATTGACCATCCTAAAATGGTCGATGTCCAGCATGCTCAGGCTGAAATCCTCTTTGTAGCGATTGGCACGATTGATTAACTCACGCAATTTGCCTACAATTGCTCGTCGATTGTACAATCCGGTCAGCGAATTAAAATTTGCCAGTCTTTCCAGCTTTTCTTTGTCGGCCATAGCTTGCTGTAGCCGCGTCCATTTATCCAGCGCAGCATCAATGATGTCCCTTAACTTTTCCTGGGATAGATTGCTCTTTGGCAAGTAACCAACTGCCCCCTCCTGAAAGGCCTGCGCCGCGATTTCTTCAGTTCCAGACCCGGTCAACATGACTACGGGAGCAAGTTGCTTTTTTGCGATTTCTGCAAGCCACTCCATCCCCGATTTCCCTGGCATTTGATTATCCATCAAGACCAGGTCAATTCTGCCTTTATCCAGAGCGTTCTGGATTTCCTCTGTATACCCCACCTCCAGTAACACGATTTCCCTGCCAGTTATCTGCTGCAGATAAGTCCGAACCATCTTGCGGTCTGCCGGGTCATCGTCGCAGATGAGGATTTTAATCAGTGGTTGTTTTGTTTCCTGTGTCATTGATGTTACTGGGTTCTCGTTTACAAAGCAGGAATTAGTAGTCTTCGAGTCTCTTCGTGGCTTCCTAGCCGGCATATCCCGTCTCTTCTTATCTTGCCTTTCTGCTGCAATTGATTTAGTTACCATCGCTGTTTCGTAACTTTCCATGAATTTAGTCAAATAAATCTAATCTGTTTTCACTATACCATTCCTGTTAGCTACTGTAAATAGTCCTTTAGTAATCTTTCCAGTAGCTAGGATGTACTAAAAAGGGTACTGGATATCCTGTCTAGCGACAAGGAATCAGTTAAACAGAAGCAGCAGAGATAGGGCTAACAAACGAAGTAGTTCCGGCAGAGGAATAATTCGGCGTATCTCAAGGGTAAATGGCTAAGGCTTCCAGTCCCGTGGTCTCAGGCAGGTTAAACATCAGATTCATATTTTGCACTGCTTGACCCGCCCCTCCCTTGACGAGGTTGTCCAGACAGCTAATAACTATAAGCCGGTCTGTCTTCAAATCGACAGTAGGATAAATAAGGCAGAAGTTAGTTCCCCGGGCATGCTTAGTATGGGGAGGCTTGGTTGTTATTTGAACGAAGGGGGCATGTTTGTAGAATTCCTGGTATATCTGGCTTAGCTTTTTCCCAGCCTTGGCGTCCTTGAGCAATTTGTCGTCTCTTAATCTTGCATAGCAGGTGCTCAGTATGCCTCTGGTCATTGGCACCAGGTGAGGCACGAAGGTTATCGAGGGATAAATTGACGGATTAAGTGCTTTCAATTCCTGTTCCATCTCAGGCAAATGGCGATGTCCTTCCAGGGAGTAAGCATAGATATCCTCGTTGGCCTCGGAATAATGAGTATTCAAGCTCAGGGTTCTGCCGGCGCCCGAGACGCCTGATTTGCTATCCACTACTATATCGGGATAAATAAGCCCCTCTTTGACTATGGGTGCCAGGGCCAAGATAGCACCGGTGCTATAGCAACCCGGGTTCGCTACCAGTGAAGCTGAGGCAATTTCATTTTGATGCAGCTCGGGTAAGCCAAAAACCGCCTCTCTCAGTAAGTCGGGCGATGGATGAGTAAATCCATACCATTTGGAATATTCGCCAGCGTTCTTTAATCTGAAATCAGCACTGGCATCGACAACCTTGATTCCTTGTTTTAGCAAAGATGGTACTACATCTACACTGCTTTTATGAGGCATTGCTGAGAAGGCGATATCGATTTCGCTATCAAGCTCGGCTTTTATTACATAGTTGGTTCCCATGAAGTTAGGGAAAACATCGCCTAATTTTTGCCCGGCTGCGCTTCTCCCGGTAACAGTTACGAGCTCTATTTGGGGATGTTGGCAAAGTAAGCGAGCTAGTTCGGCACCAATGTAGCCAGTGACATTTATTACGCCTGCTCTTATTTGTGACATAGCATGCCTTAAGCATTATACTATAATTTGTGCAATTGAAGGATATTCAGGGCGACAACGCGGCTGAACTCTTAAGCCAATTATTAGACCGCCTTGTTACGTTAATTGACATTCACCAGAACTGAAGTATAGAATCAGCCTGGCAGTGAGGGGCTGATTGAGGTTTCTAGGCAACCTGTTAGTACACTCAAATAACCATATCGTATATAGAAATTTATCTGGCAAGGAGGGAAAATGGATCAAGAAGCTAAAACAATCCAGTGTCACCAGTGCAAAAACAACGAGTGTTTGGCGCAGTATCCCAATGGAATTCCTGAGTATTGCCAGGCACAAAGATTCCCGGAAGTAATCGAGGAAAGTAAACGGCAATATCTTGAGCCCGACGCCGACAAGTTCCATTTAGCTGCAGCCAAAGTACTCAAAAAAGGGGGCTATGATTGGTCTCGAGTCCAACAGTGCATCGAGTTCGCCAGGGAACTGGGTGTCAAAAAGGTAGGATTAGCTATATGTGTGGGCTTAATCCGGGAGGGCAGAGAATTTGCCCGCTTTTTGGATATAGCCGGTTTTCAAGTTATCTCTACAGCTTGTATGGTAGGTGGTCTGAAACCTCAGGAGACGGGAATACCCGATGAATGGGTAAACCCACTAGGCATAAGCTGTAATCCCATAGCCCAAGCGGAGATTTTGAACCGAGAAGGTACGGAGCTGAACTTCATATATGGTCTATGCGTCGGACATGATACTATTTTCATCATGCATTCAAAGGCTCCTGTCACCTACATTGTAGCTAAAGACATGGTCACCGGTAATAATCCAGGCGCTGTTCTCCTCTCTCCATACCATCGCATGAAGCTTGTGGCAACTTATGGGAGAGGTAAAGCCGCTGAAAAAGGATAAGAGCAACAAAACTGCAAAGAAAGTTAGCAAGATAGTCAATAGGAAGGAATTTCTTCCCGTGGTCAAAATCTCATTTGCTCGACTCGAACGGACATTGTTCACCTCCTTTACATTTCCTGATTACTATGTTTCCGAAATCTGAACTCCATACTCAGGCTGTAGCTCAACTAACACGGGCATATATGGATTTTGGACAGAGGTTCTCTTTTCATTTCATAACACCTGTCACCGTAATAATGAAAAATGAAACAGCATCCTGTCTAATTCTTTGGGGGTAACCCCTGTAACCTCACAGAGAGCTATCACCTTGATTCATTTTTTGGCAAGCGTAAATAAGCCAGCATCCTCGCCATCCTTCCATCAATTGGGAATACATTAAGGCTTAGGTAATCTCTGATAAAGCAACTTAACGTCAAGATGTTAACTCCATTTGAGCCTGCGCCTTATCAGGTGAATGGCGACAAACACCACAGTCATTATAGCCACGAAGCCAATGACAATCCAGGCGGCATACTCAGGTCCCACATCCTTTAACCCGAGCCTGGCTATAGTCCCCAAGATGATTAATGTTCCATCATAGACAATGAAAGAAAATATGATAGCCAGCACCACCTGATAGTAACGGATGCGCACTGTGCCAGCAGCTACCGATGATACCTGCATCAACCCCGGCGTCAATCTGGCAGCAACTATCACCAGTATGGACCATCTACCCAGCCTACTCTGAAATCGCTCAAGATTACGCCGCAAGAATTTAGAACGTTTACCGACCCAGTCTACGAATCTTGTGCCCAGCAGGCGGCTTACCCAGTAAATAACGCTCGTTCCCAGCAGGCTGCCACCCAATAGCATCATAAGGACAAGGAGCACCGGCCATGACAAGGCCCCCATTTCGTAGGTAGTGAAAAACACGATGGTGTCAAGTACGAACGGAAATGGAATACCAATGTCGGCTGACATGGCTAAGAAAAATATGGCTGCCAGTCCCCCTGGATTATTAACGTTTATGGAAGCAGCTAGTGTAGAAAGTGCTCCGTTTATCCACTCAATCATAGTGCGACTCAGGCTATTGTTGCACAAAATGTGGCTAGGGACAATGCCTAATTTTAACCCAGTTAAATTGCTTCGCCAGGCTGTAGCTTCACGCTCAGGACGCGCCGGGCTCCGTATAGTAAAATATTGTTACATGGGCTTATACTGGTATACCACCTAAGGAGACAACTAATGCCAAAAAGTGTGCCACCTCGGTTTGTCTTAATATTGTGGCCTGTGGCAGATAGACTTTTGAGAGTAATCTATCACAGCAGGCCATTGAAAGCCGATGATAGCGGCATCATTCGCTTCAACCTTCGTCGCTACAAAGGCCCCACCAGGATGCTAAATGACGGCTCCAAAGTGAAAACTGGAGACACAATCATAGAGCTTCATTTAAACAACGCCTGGTTTAAAAGAAGACGCAATCTGAATTTAAAAGCCTCACAATCGCCCCGGGAATTCCTTGCTTGCTTCGCACAGGACCTCCACTTTCTAGCTCAGCAAATAGCCAGCGGGATGTTTGGCAATATTACAGCGCTCCACGGCAGCACTCTCCTGTATATAGCCGCCAGACGACTGGGATTCCAGGTTGATGAACTGTCCGATAGCTTGTGGAAGAAGGGGGCCCGCTTCTATATGGCCGGGTTAATGCAAGTCTATCATTTGCGGGGAGACGAAGTGTCGGGACTCAGAGAAAAGCCCTGGGAGCTAAAAGAGGTCTGGTTCTCCAGGGCAGCACTTTTGACCAGGTACGGCCCAAAACATCCGTGAATTCGCTCGTATGCCGAAACCGGGCTTGCTAGGCTGAAAGCTCTTCTTTTGATTCAAGAAGCTCAGGTATGGTGACAAAATCAAAACCTCTCTCCATGAGGGTCTCAATGACGAAGGGCAGAGCTTGGAGCATATGGCTACGGTCATAACTTAGCCTGGTATCGCGGCCATCATGCATAACAATTACGCCTCCGGGCTTTGCCCGCCGAAGAATAGCCCGTATAATCTCGTCGCCAGACTTTTCTGCCTTCCAGTCACTGGTCATGTTGTCCCAGGTAACTACCGTATACCCGAGGTGGCGAACAGTCCGCATCAACCAGGGGGTACGGAAGCCATGGGGAGGGCGAAAAAGCTTTGGCTCAAATCCGGTACACTCATAGATTGCTTGATGAGCCAGCTCAATGTCATGAGCAACCGCCTTGCTCCGTCTCAGACATAGTGACTTGAGATGATGGTAGGAGTGATTCCCAATCACATTTCCTGCTGTGACTATCCGCCGGCAGGTCTCAGGATAACGCCGGGCATTTTGTCCAATGATAAAGAATGTCGCTTTTATCCTATATTGCTCCAATATGCTGAGAACATCAGAGGTGTATGGCTCGTTCGGGCCGTCGTCGAAGGTCAGCGCAATTCGAAGACGGTTGCGGTCGCCATTGGAACACACCTTGCCATAGAACCGGGAGCGAGGGGCAATCCCGTGATAGGCAAATAGTGTACTCACAACACCAATATCGAAAACATAAATGGCCCTTCCCACTGCCTCAAACACGGGGCTGATATTCAGCCAGAGTAAGCCAAAGAAAAGGGCAACATATAACAAGGTTGCTTTAGCTCGCTGCAAAGAAAAACTGTCAATCACTCTTTGCCAAGTCTTGGCTGGCCAGTCTTCCAGTTTTTCAGAAATTGGTTCATACCAGAAAAGGACCGAGAAGTAGTCCACAACCCAGTTCCAGTATTGATTCACCACACCTATCCTCTTCAAGCGACGGGCCGAGGTGAGGACAAAGAGCCGGGGGACAATGCCTCCCTTACCAGCCTTCCTAAGTCTCAAGGAAAGTTCGTACTCTTCTCCGTAGAACCTGATGCTGGTGTCAAATCCACCCACTTCCAATAGCGCTGAACGTCTCACAGCGAAGTTACACCCCCATACAGCACTACCCTTGTTAAAAGCTTTACGAAAAAGCTGGTCTATGATAATGCTGATGAAATTACCGTAAGAGGCAATCCTGGCGATTCTGCCAGCATCGCAATAGGCATAGGGCCCGCTTACCACCACCGTCTCCGGCTCACAGAGAAAGCGCCATACGATAGTCGAAAGCCAGTGGACTGGTGCCCGAGTGTCGGCATCGATGAAGGCAATGATATTTCCTGTGGCTACTTCTGCACCTTTTTGTCGAGCGCAGGCTGGACTTCGCTTACCTTCATAGACAACCTTGGCTCCCCAATCGCGAGCTATCTGGGCTGTATTGTCCGTGCTGGCATTATCAACTACAATGACCTCATACTCGCCGGCGTAGTCCTGTTTTCCTATAGACTCCAAGCACGAAAGCAGATAGATTTCCTCGTTGTGAGCCGGTATGACCACCGACACGAATGACATCCCTTTAGAAGGGGCTGTCGGTGCTTGCACTATGTTATCCTCGCTCATAACTTATCAACGCTAGAATACATAGCTTGCTTATATTATATCACATTGTCAAGACTGTTGATGGCGCACAGGCAACTACATAGGCACCAGTTGAAATAGCAATTCTTATTTTATTAGACACAAGAAAAAGTCATATTTATGTGAATAACATGCTATTTGATCTATTGGTTAGAATTTAAAACAAATCTATTATTGGTGCCATCATAGCCCCCTGAGAAACTCAGGTCTGAGAAGAGAAGGATCCTCTGAAGTCAAAACTACTTCTAGTTCCCTAAGCATCCTTTCTCTGTCTTGCGGCAACTTACCCCGGACGGAAAGATAGTTTGAGGCGTGCATTGAGCTAAAGAAGCAGTCGGTAAAGTTAGAATTCTCTATAATTAACCTTAGTTCCTCCAAAGATTGAAAAGGAGAGAGAGGATGGAATTCATTCCGTTCCCACTGCTCATAGAGTGGGGTACCGGGGACGAGGGTTAAGGTCAAGGCTCCGGCATAATCCGGGTCAATCTCAGTCAGAACTCTGGCTGTCTCAAGCACGTGTCTCTTGCTTCGTTCGATGCCACCAAGGCCAAGGATTATCGTCACGGAAAACCTTATGCCCGCTTCCTT
>JAUWFX010000025.1 GCA_030606765.1 Dehalococcoidia bacterium | reverse complement strand
ACCCTTGTCCTATGTTAAATTCTCATAGGAGACTGCCTTGTACAGCAAGGAGGAAGGAAAGGATGACGTCAAGTCAGCATGGCCTTTATGCCCTGGGCTACACACACGCTACAATGGGTGATACAGAGGGTTGCCAAGGAGTGATCCGGAGCTAATCCCCTAAAATCATCCTCAGTTCGGATTGCAGGCTGAAATCGCCTGCATGAAGTCGGAGTTGCTAGTAACCGCAGGTCAGCTATACTGCGGTGAATACGTTCTCGGTCCTTGTACACACCGCCCGTCACGCCGTGGGAGCCGGCAACACCTGAAGTCGATGGGCTAACTTGTGATTAGCAAGAGGCAGTCGCCTAAGGTGGGGTTGGTGACTGTGACGAAGTCGTAACAAGGCAGCCGTACGGGAACGTGTGGCTGAATCACCTCCTTTCTAGGGAGTCTAAGTGAAAAACTTAATGATTCCTAGGTCGGTCGATAGACTGAGAAGTCTATCGCTGAGTGTTTGAAATTTTTCCTTCCTTCCACTATTCAGTTGTTAAAAGTATTGTCTGTATAATACGTTTGGTAACAGATGAGTTTTTTCAAAAACCGCCTCAAGGGTTTTATAGCTTATCAGCCTACTATTAGGTAGTGGTGTGGGGTCAGTACTGAGCCAATATCATCCATTTTGCTGACTTTTTACCAATTTACCAATGTTGACGGAATGCATGCAAAATCTTGACGATGCGTAAAGGATGATATAATATTGTTAGGAGTTACGATTTTGGAAAAGTTAAACTGTTGCAAGAGGAGGTGGAACATGAATAGACACATAAGGGTCATGCTAACAGTTTTGCTCGTCGTGACCGGGGTTTTTGTCTTCTTGCCCTCCAGCTATGTAAGCGCCGGAGGCATAATCGATAACCAGAGCTTTGAGCAGGGAGAAGGGGAAGTACCGTACGGATGGAACCTGACCGGAAACGCTACGCGTGTAGATACCGGACCGATCTATGTAGGTAATTGGACCGCCCGGATAACAGGGGAAGGTGACACGCTCACACAGTGGGTGGGTATCGGCAATATCACCATGGCGCTGACATATGAAGCCTGGGGATGGATATATGTTTCCGGCAACGTTACCAGCAATGTCACCGGTGTTATTGCTATCGACTTCTGGTCAGGGTCGGGAGTGAATGGGACCCAACTGAGTTCGACAACACTGCTGTCCATCACCGACACGAACGGCGCCTATAGGCAAAGGGCTAGCCAGATACTGGCACCAATCTGTACGACTCATGCAAGAATACGCCTCCTGGGAACTGATTGGGTTGATGGGGCGGAAATACGGTTCGATGAGATTGGTTTATTCTGGGTGACGGGCTTCTGCTTCATTGCGACCGCGGCCTATGGCACAGAAACAGCCAGTCAGCTTGACATATTGCGTGATTTCCGGGACCAAGTGTTACTGGAGAGCGCTCTGGGTTCGCGATTTGTGGAGGCTTATTACAGGCTCAGTCCTCCTGTGGCCGACTTCATAGCGAGGAACGATTTCTTGCGTGCAGTTGTCAGGGAGGCGCTCATCGATCCGGTAGTAAATCTCCTGCAATGGTCGCAGGGCCTATGGAGAGCTTAGCTAAACATACCCCGAATCCAGGCTTTCTATGGTGTAGGCGCTGTTCAGGCGGACTCGGATGGCGGAGGGCTCGCATATGGAGCGGGCACACACCGGAAACGCAATTGGATGTCGTGAACTAGAGATGTCGTTGTCCTTGAGCTGACGTAGAACTCTGGTAGGAGTCTGAAATTCCCCCCGATTGCTGCGACTGTGAATACAGTGGAGCGAAGAAATTATTATGACTAATTCAATAAAATTCGGCACCGATGGGTGGCGAGGGATTATCGCCGAGGATTTCACCTTCGACAATGTGCGCATCTGTGCTCAGGCCGTAGCAGAATACCTCAAGCAAGATGGACTCGATAAACAAAGCCTGGTCATTGGCTATGATACTCGCTTCGCCTCTGAAGATTTTGCTGCTGCTGCTGCTGAGGTGATAGCCGGCAACGATATCAAGGTCCACCTCTGCCTCAAGCCAGCCCCTACGCCGGTGGTGAGCTTTACTGTCCCGGCTACTAAGTCCGCTGGGGCTATTGTGATAACTGCCAGCCACAACCCTGGTTCATGGAACGGGTTCAAATATAAATCTCAGGATGGGGCTAGCGCTCCAGAAGAGATAACTTCTCAGATAGAAAGAAATATCGCCTTCCTCACCCGGCGGAGAGGGGGTGTGAAAAGGCTTGCTTTGGATAAGGCCTTAAAGAAAGGAGTTATTGACTATGTGGACCCCGCTCCTGCTTACTTCGAGCACCTTAGTCACTTTGTTGATATAGAAGAATTGCGCCGCCAGAAATTAAATATCCTAGTTGACTCCATGTATGGTGCTGGTATTGGCTATTTTAAGATAGCCCTTCAAGATGGTAACCTGAGAATTACCGAAATTAACGCTGAAAGAAACCCTTCATTCCCCCAAATTCAGCCTGAGCCAATTGCTAAAAACCTGACCAAACTTTCCCGGTTGGTCGTTGAGCAAAAGGCTGACGTGGGCTTAGCCACTGATGGAGACGCCGACCGTATTGGCATCGTAGACGAAAAGGGACAATTTTTAACCCAGCATCAAGTTTTTGCCTTGCTTTGTCTCTATCTCCTGGAGGTTCGTGGTGAGCGTGGCGCCATGATAAGAACATTAACTTCCACCATGATGATTTCCCGCTTGGGGAAGCTCTTTGATGTGCCTGTTTACGAAACGCCGGTGGGTTTCAAATATGTCGCCCCCTTGATGATGGAGAAAAACGCCGTCATTGGTGGAGAAGAGAGTGGCGGCTATGGCTTTCGCGGTCATGTCCCGGAAAGAGATGCCATACTTGCCGGGCTTTACTTCCTTGACTTTATGGTAAAAACAAGAAAAACACCATCCCAGCTTCTAGACTACCTTTACAGCAAAGTTGGACCTCATTATTATGATCGCAGGGATTTTCATATTTCCGCAGCTAAGCGTCAGACAATCCTGCACCGACTCAGTTCCGGTTCCCCAGCCAGCATAGCCGGCTCAAAGGTGACCAAAGTAGATACCACCGGTGGTTTTCGCCTCTTCCTTGGCGATGAGTCCTGGCTGCTCATCCGCTTTTCCGGCACAGAACCACTGGTCCGCATCTATGCTGAAGCTGAAAGCCTGGAAAGGGCAAGGGAGCTGCTGGATGAGGGCAAAAAGCTGATAAGCCTCTAAAGTAGCCCTGCAAGAATTTAAAAGGAAATATCCCAGGGTTTCTCAATTCTTCTGTGAAAATAGGCCTAGTCTGTTTGCCCGGAGCATTCGGCTGAGCTCACGCCGAAGCCTGCTAGCAAAATCATAACGGATTTTGCTCTTTGTCGGCAAATTATTTTAGCCTGTGGCTTGTATTTGACACATGCAGCTAATGGTCTATACAATATAGCTAGTCGCCTTTGGAGCAAGAAACGATTAGTCTCCTGAGATTGCCGGAATCATAAAAACACTATCTGTGGATGAAAGACCATTATGAAATTAGGTGGCATGGGCGAGGTGGTCAGGGAGCTATAACGGCAGCCAAGATTTTGGCACAAGCAGCCTACCTTGAAGGCTATCAAGGAGTAACTGCTGCGCCATCGTTCGGCGCCGAGAGGCGAGGCGCTCCGGTAAGTGCATCAACCAGGATTTCCCCGCAGACAGTCATGGTAGTATCCCAGGTAGAAAACCCCAATGTAGTGGTAGTTCTAGACCATACCCTGCTGAAATACGATGAAGTAACCAGCGGGCTAGTCAAAGGAGGATGGCTCATCGTAAATTCTTGGCGACATCCAAAGGAGCTTGACCTTGGAGGCGACTTCAACATCGCTACTGCTGATGCTACTGGAGTATGCTCGAGCCTGGGACTGATAGTCGCTGGCCTCACGATTGTGAATACAGCGATACTGGGTGCGTTTATCCGTGCTACTGAAGCGGTAGGCATGGCAAGTATAGAGAGGGCAATAAGAGAGAGATTTTCCAACAGCGAGGTAGGTATTAATCTCGCCGCCATTGAACAGACCTACGAGATAACTAGACTCGAAAAAATGAGGTAACAGCCAGTCATGGGAACCAGAGATTGCCAGCACATATGTAGTGAATCATCACCGGCTGTTGGCGAGGCAGGTAGAACAGGCGAGTGGCGCGACTCATTTCCAGCGATAGACCAAGAAAAGTGCCTACCAGTTAGGCAAAACAAGCCTTCCTGTTTTCTATGCTGGCTCTATTGTCCAGATGCTGTTATTAGTAAAACCATACCCATCAAGATAAATATGGAATACTGCAAAGGCTGTGGAATATGCGCGCAAGTATGTCCACCACATGCTATAACCATGGTACATGAAGAGGAATTCTGTCCCAGTGAGACGGATTGAGTGATTTTTGTGAGCAAAAAAAGGGCCAGAAGAGCCACCACTAGGATACTCGATGGCAATCATGCTGCGGCCCAAGGGGCGAAACTCAGCCGTGTTCAAGTAATTGCTGCCTATCCTATTACACCCCAATCACCAGTCACTGAAACGCTCTCCGAATTCGTCGAAAGAGGGGAACTCGATGCCCAGTACATTGCCGTCGAGAGTGAGCATAGTGCCCTCGCCGTATGCACTTCAGCTTCTATGGTAGGAGCCAGGACCTTCACTGCTACTAGTGCGCATGGCTTGGCCTATATGCATGAGATGCTACATTGGGCTGCCGGGGCACGTCTCCCGGTCGTCCTCGCCTGCGTAAACCGTGCTATTGGAGCGCCTTGGAATGTGCTCAATGATCAGCAGGACTCTATATCCCAACGAGACACCGGTTGGATACAAATATACGCTCGAAACAATCAGGAGATAGTAGACTCGATAATCCAGGCTTATAAGATCGCTGAGTCAGTTTATGTCCCGGTTATGGTCTGCTACGACGGTTATATTCTATCTCACACTGAAATGCCAGTGGATGTACCGTCACAGGAGGATGTGAACAGATTTCTACCCCCATACAAGCCACACACGATACTAGACCCGGCCAACCCCAAAAACTATAACCTTGTGACCCTGGCCAATCCCAGAGTTAACGCTGAAGGCGTGCTCTGCCATGGGTATATGGAACTGAGGTATCTTCTTCAAGAGGCGTTGCAGAACTCAAGAGAAACGATAACCACGGTGGGGCGAGAATTCGGTGAATTATTTGGCAGAAGCTATGCCAGTATGTTCTGGGAAGACAGACTGGATGACGCCGATATAGTTATTGTAGCCATGGGCAGTTTAGCAATGGAGGCGATAGTAGCCGCAGACATGCTTCGGGAGGCTGGGCACAAAGTGGGTGTCTTGGGCTTGAGAGTGTTCAGGCCATTCCCTAAGTCAGATGTGGTCCACGCATTGGAAAAATCCCGCCTTGTTGTGATCTTCGATAAGAATATCAGTTATGGCATAGAAGGAGCCACCTGCTCGGAGATCAAATCAGCTCTCTACGGAAGTTCCATAAATGCGGTAATACGAAACTTCATTGTTGGACTGGGTGGCCGTGACGTTAAAGCAAGAGAGCTGGTAGATGCGGTAAACAAATCGCTGCTGTCGGTGAAAGAGGGCGATTTAAACAAAGAATATCCCGAATGGATATGTGCCATTTGAGAGGGCTTACCCGATGAAGACTAATGCTGTCAACATGACCGAAAAGGAATATCTACTGCCAGGTAACAGGACCTGCCCTGGCTGTGCCTTGTCGCTTGCTTACCGTCACATTCTGAAAGCACTGGAAGGGCAGGTTATTGTGACGGTGCCAGCCAGTTGCCTCACAGTACTGCATGGCATGTATCCAGTAACATCTGTCACTGTCCCCTGTGTAAATACGCCATTCGCCTCCACCGCGGCATCAGCTACCGGCTTGGTTGCCGGGCTGAAAGCCTTGGGCAAAGAAGGGGTGACCGTGCTGGCTATCGCTGGTGATGGTGGGACGCATGACATAGGGATCCAAGCGCTGAGCGCCGCTGCTGAAAGACAGAACGATTTCCTTTATATCTGCTACGACAATGAAGGCTACATGAATACCGGTAATCAGCGCTCAGGCTCCACGCCACTGGGTGCGATTTCAGGCACTACACCTATTCTGGGCAAACAGCAGAACCAGAAAGACATAACAGCCATAATGGAGGCACATGGCATCCCTTATGTTGCTACTGCAAATGCTTCTTATCCCCTGGACCTTTATGAAAAAGTCAGGAAAGCGAGGATGATACGAGGGACCAGGTTTATACATGTATTCACACCCTGCCCCCCGGGATGGTCTTTCCACTTCAGTGACACTATCAAAATCGGCAAGCTTGCGGTGGAAACGGGATGGGTGATACTTTATGAGGTTGAAGACGGCATTTTCCGCCTCGCTTCGGCCAGTGAGTCCGTTGCCCGGAGAGGTAACCTGAAGCCATTGAGAGAATATCTCAAGGAACAGGGGAGGTTCAAGAATATTACCGAAGAGCAGATTAACGAACTACAGGGTTGGGTAAATGCTCGGTGGAAGCGTTGCCTGGATCGGGCAGTCAATTTATAGTCTCCGGTTAATAGATGCCCCTGCATCTTAGGGCGATAAAGTTTGCAGCAAAGGCCAGAGTTTGATAAATCTGAGCAGCCAGGTTATGGCTTGATCAGGGCTTGGACGTTGTCACTGTACCAGTAGAGCAGGATAAAAGAACTGGGAGATAACCCATATGCTTATGTCTGGCCAGGGAATAGTTCATGATGAATAATGATTTAATTCTTCGACCTTTTGGCGGAGGGAGAGGGATTCGAACCCTCGACCCCGATAACTCGGAGTAAGCGCTTAGCAGGCGCCCGCACTAGACCACTATGCGATCCCTCCTCTTCCTGCAACTTAATTCATTATGCCACACGTCAGACCAATCAACAAAATTTAAAATCTTTTCACAGATAAAGCTGATGAAGATTAGCGCAGCTCAAGTCCCGTCTTTCTCGTTTGCACCCGTCAATCCCTCATGTCACTGCGGGCCCACTTTCCCTTCCGTTGAGAGGGCCATAATATTTTCAATGCGGCAGCAGAAAGTACCAGCAGGAGCGGCAACTTCAACTGTTTGCCCCCTTTCTTTATCCAGGATTGCTTTGCCCAAGGGGGAAGCAACAGAAAGTTTACCCTTGGCTGGATTTGCTTCTCGGGGGTCGACCAAAGTATAGCTGAACTCTTTACCTGAGGATAAATCACGAAGCATTACTGTGTCTCCGAATTTTGCCCTGGATGTATCCTGGCCTGCCCCCATTATCCTAGCCAGATTCAAGGTTGACTCTAACTCCTTGATTCTCCCTTCCAAATGTGCCTTTTGCTCTCTAGCTGCTGCCAGTGGAGCATTTTCTCGGAAGTCCTTGTCCGCGGCTGCTTTTTGTATCTCCTCAATAACTTGGGAGCGTTGACTTTTCAGCTTGGCTAATTCTTTCTCTAATTTTGCGTAGCCTTGTGCAGTTAGGGTAACCTTGGCCTGACCATTCTGCCAAACTGCGGCTGTTTTTGAAGAAGTTTTTTTCGCCCTGAGGTGGGGAGCTAAATTTATGCTGCTGAATCCCTGTTTCTGGATATACGCAAGAAAGGATTTGATGGGTTTAGCCGCCGATGGGATAATCTGTTCGCCATAGCTAGCCACATCCACAGGGTTGATGTCCTTCACATGCCTGGATGAGCCAAGCCATCTGACGAATTTAGATATCTCTGCCTGTATTTTCCCCCTTTCTTCCGGAGGTAAATGTGATAGAAAAGCGTCAGCTACTTCAGCAAGTGTCGGAGTACGCTCTATGTTTCCCACGGAGAATAAATGATAGCTTCCAAAATGGACGCTGTCAATTTACATGTTGGTGGAGAGAACTTAGCCTTTATCTTCCTAGCATAGTGTGCTAATCTAACTACATTTGTCCCTGAACGCTAAAAAGAATCGGGAGATTACGGTGGAATGTCAACGATGAAAACCTTAGTTCAATGTGATTTCGATGGTACAGTTACCGAGGAAGATACTAGTTTTTTTCTTTTAGATGCCTTCGCTCAAGGAGATTGGCGACGACTGCTGCGGGAGTATAAGGAGCGCAAGATATCTGTAGGGGAGTTCAATACTAAAGCCTTTGCCATGGTAAAAGATGATAAACCTACGCTACTTGAGGCACTGAAAGGCAAGGTTAAAGTGAGAACTGGGCTTCACGAACTGGTGAATTACTGTCTAAAAAAAGGCTTCAGATTTGTTATTGTGAGCAATGGTCTGGATTTTTACATAAAGGCTGTGCTGAAAGGCCTGGGGCTGGAGAACATTGAAGTGCATGCTGCACAAGCTTCCTTCCACCCTGAAGGAATGAAAGTCCAATATGTGGGGCCGGATGGCGAAAGATTAAAGGATGGCTTTAAAGAGGCATATATCAAATCGTTTCTTAAGCTGGGGTACAGGGTAATATATATGGGGAATGGCGATTCCGATGTTGCTCCAGTAAAATACGCTCACCATGCTTTTGCCACAGGCGAGCTGCTGGCGTACTGCAGAGAGAACAATCTTAAATATAAACCCTTTGAAAATCTCATTGACGTCGTTAGGGATATAGACCTTCTGTAGCCGTGCTCCTTGAAGTTCTACGATTCCAAATAGACTTAAATTCCCCACTTTCAATCATCGGCAGCATCACATCCACTACACTGACATTGTACTTTGTTCCCCTGCCGTCTTTGAGCTCTTTTAGAATATCCCTCGTGGTCCTTGCTGGCCGATAAGGACGATGGGAGCTCATAGCTTCCACTACATCACAGACAGCGAGAACGCTGACTTCCAGACTTAGCTCATCCCCTGTGATACCATCAGG
Source organism: Dehalococcoidia bacterium (assembly GCA_030606765.1). The sequence continues at coordinate 5,604 of JAUWFX010000025.1, read as the reverse complement.
ATACCCCGAGCCATCTAGCCGTTCGTGGTGTTGCAGCGCCACGTCGGCTACTGGCCAGGGAAGATTTGCATCCTTCAATATGCTATAACCTTGTTTTGTATGGGCACGGATAAGAGCCCATTCTTCCTCAGCTAGTTCACCCGGCTTGGTAAGAATACTTGTCGGGATGGAAATCTTGCCGATGTCGTGGAGCAATCCGTTGAGGTAGAGTTGCTCAACTATATCCTCAGCCAAACCCATATTCTCACCTACAAGACAGGCCAGTTCAGCTACTCTTTGCTGATGCCCCGCTGTATAGGGGTCACAAGATTCAATCACACGAGAAACGGTTTTTGCCAGATTGGTAAAAGAACTCTTCAACTGTTCTTCCGTTATATTGCGCTCGGTGGTGTCCCTGCAAGACCCCTGAAATCCCACGATTGTGCCTTTTTTCTTGATGAAATTTAAATACTGCTCTATCAGTATCCTTTTGCCATCTTTCCTGAAAATTTCATGCACTATGCTGGATATAGGTTCATCTGCACTCAGTATCTTCTCTACTTGTTGGGAAACATATTCCCTATTTTCTGGAGAGAGAATGTTTGTTGGCTTCATCTCGGTTAATTCTTCCAGACAGTAGTCACACAGTTTCTCAAGCGCCTTATTACCCACTAAAATATTGTCTTCGATGTCCGCAGAAAAAACTGCTTCCAGGGAATTCGCAAAGAGACTGCAATAACGTTCTGCGCTTTCCCTTAGTGCCTGCTCCATTTGTTTACGCTCGGTGATGTCTTTTCCGATGACAAGTCCCACAAATTTGCCGTTTTGCTGCCCAATGGATAAAGACAATTCAATGGGGAATGTAGAGCCATCTTTTCTCAATGCTTCAAATTCGATGATCCCTGTTCCCCCGTAATTTCTGCCCAAGAAATCCGTCAGTTCTTTTGTGTGACCCGCTATGTGTTTCTCCGACATCAACTTGGTTACTGGCTGGCCCAATATCTCTTCGCTTGAGTAACCAAAAATTTGCTCTGCACCTTTATTCCAGAATATTATTATCCCTTTGCGATTCACACCCAATATGGCATCCCGGGAGTATGCTAGGAGGGCCCTGTATATCTCTCCGCTTTTAGGTAGCGCTTCTAACTCTTTGTGCGGTGGTTCTATTTCTTCCATGAGCGATTTTTCTTCTTACTATCATACCTACTTCCTTCCCTACCCGGCTAAAAAATTCAGGCTCTATTCATAATCAAATATGGTCAACTATACCAAACACATCAATTTGTTTGCAATAGGAATTTGGTCGTGAAGAGGATGGGAGGTTAGTCCCAGCTTGAAGTCTATGCTATCCAAGTAATTGGGCATATGCCGAATCCGAAATACTAACCACAGGGGTACTACTTCCAAGCAAGGGATATTCAAAAATGCAGTGCGACCCTGAGGTCACACTGCAGAATTTGCCAAAATTCAAAAATGTCACAATTCCAACTGTGAGGCGATTCCTTTCATGGCCTCGATTCCGAGGTCGATGAACTCTTCCAGCTCCAGTCCGATTTCCTGACACTGAGCCACTTGCTCCCGATTGACTCCAGCAGCAAAGTTTTTTTCGCGAAAGCGTTTCATTACCGATTTGGTGATCAATCCGCTCAGTTTATCGGGGCGAACTAAGGCAGCAGCAGTAATCAGCCCGCTCAGGGGGTCAGCACAAAAAAGGGCCTTATCCAATTTCGTTTCTCGGGGAACGCCATGAGCTTCGTTATGGCACAAAATAGCATGGACCATAGTCTCATTGGCTCCAAGCTCCTGGGCGATATCAGCGCCCAATTTGCTATGGCTACTCATATCACCCTCAACCAGTTCCATATCTATATCATGGATGAGCCCGGTAATGCCCCACTCTTCTTCATTCTCTCCCAACTTCCTGGCCAAAACGCGCATAATAGCCTCGGTGGCTAGCATATGCTTAATCAGATTCTTATCCTGGACATTGCCATGGATGGAATCAAGAATTTCGTCTCTGTTGGGCCTTGATATCATGTCAATACCTTTTCCCGCTGCGTTAATAATATACCACGTAGATATTGCCCGGTGGAAGAGGCATCGTTTTGCGTCAATTCCTCAGGCGTGCCGGCATCCACAAGGTAGCCGCCATCGTCACCAGCTCCAGGACCAAGGTCAATAATCCAATCGGCGTTTTTCATCACGTCCAGGTGGTGCTCAATGACAATTACCGTGTTTCCGTAATCTACCAGGCGCTGCAGCACCTTCAGGAGGAAAGCAATATCTGAGAAGGACAGGCCTGTAGTTGGCTCATCCAGTATATAAAGCGTTTTGCCTGTGGAGCGGCGGGATAGCTCGGTAGCTAGTTTTACTCGCTGGGCCTCGCCTCCAGAAAGGGTCGGTGCTGGCTGCCCCAGGCAAATATACCCCAAACCCACATCTCGGAGGGTTTCCAGCTTGTTTTTGATTTTAGGGAAGTGGTCAAAGAAGAGCAAAGCTTCTTCCACGGTCATATTAAGGAGTTCGGCGATGTTTTTTCCTTTAAAGTGGATTTCCAGCGCTTCACGGTTATATCTTTTTCCCTTGCATACCTCACAGGGGACAGTGACATTGGGCAGAAATTGCATCTCAATCTGAACATAGCCTGCTCCCTGACAGGCTTCGCATCTCCCCCCCTTTACGTTGAAGGAAAAGCGTCCCTGGGGATAACCACGCACTCTAGCTTCAGGAACAGTGGCAAAAAGTTCTCGAATAGGAGTGAATGTCCCGGTATAAGTGGCAGGGTTGCTTCTCGGGGTACGACCAATCGGTGATTGGTCAATGTTGACCACCTTATCAATATACTCAGTGCCAATAATACCATCACACTTGCCAGGTCTCTCCTTAGCTCGGTAGAAGAGGCGGGCCAGTCTTTTGTAGAGGACTTCGTTAATGAGAGAGCTTTTACCGCTTCCCGAAACGCCAGTGACGCAAACAAACTTGCTCAGGGGGATATGGACATCGATGTTTTTCAGGTTGTTTTCCCTGGCACCCTGAATCACAAGCTCTTTTCCTGAGCCAGAGCGACGCTCAGGTGGCAAAGGAATTTGCTTTGTTCTATTAAGGTACTGTCCCGTTATTGATTGAGGGCAATCCATTATGTCCTGAAGTGTTCCCGTGGCAACCACTTCTCCTCCCTGTTTACCGGCCCCCGGCCCCATATCAATAATGTGGTCAGCAGCTCTCATCATAGCTTCATCGTGCTCCACGATGATTATGGTATTATCCAGGTCTCTGAGACGCTTCAGCGTGGCTATAAGCCGGGACCCATCGGCAGGGTGCAAACCCACTGTGGGCTCGTCACAAATATAAAGGACACCGCTAAGTCCGCTGCCAATCTGAGTAGCCAAGCGAATTCTCTGGGCCTCACCGCCGCTCAATGTCGCTGAAGGACGGTCCAGGGTTAAGTAGCTCAGACCTATATCTCTGAGAAAGCCCAACCGGGCATGAATCTCTTTGATAATTTGCCTGGCTATGGTAAGTTCTCGGGGACTGATTTTGTCACCTAGCTGCTCCACCCAATTTAAAGCCTGTGTGACAGGCAGGGTGGTAACATCCATAATATTTCTGTCCACAATGGTGACAGCTAAAGACTCTGGCTTCAGTCTATTTCCCTGGCAAGCCGGGCAGGGGTTGGATGCCATGTAGCGCTCAATATCCGCTCTGACACTATCAGAACCCGTCTCTCGATAGCGGTGCTCCAGGTGTGGTATGACGCCTTCGAAATTGGCGTAGTACTGACGCATTCTGCCGTAACGGTCTTCATATGTGGCAAGAACTGGTTCACCCCCGCCATCATAGAGGATCACGCGCAGTTCTTCTTCGTTTAAATCCTTGACTGGCGTGGAGAGAGAAAAACAGTGGCGGTGTGCTAGAGACTGTAGTATGCTGCTGGACCAGGTACTGAGCTGTCCATTTCTTAACCAGGGCTGGATAGCTCCTTCAGCCAGGCTCAGTCCCTTGTCGGGGATGACTAAATTAGGGTCGATTTCCAATTTACAGCCCAGTCCTGTGCAAGCAGGACAAGCGCCATAGGGGCTGTTAAAGCTAAATGTTCTGGGAGCAATTTCTCCCAGGCTTATGCCGCAATAGACGCAGGCAAAATGCTCTGAGAAAAGCAATTCTTCGCCGTCAAGAATCTTGACCAGCACCACTCCCGACCCCAGTTTTAATGCTGTCTCGATGGAGTCAGCGAGGCGAGTGGCATTTTCGTTTTGCTCTATCTGTAGTCTATCGACTACTACCTCTATGGTATGCTTCTTATTCTTATCTAACTGAAATTCCTCAGAGAGGTCATAAATTTGCCCATCAAGTCGAACCCTGACAAACCCTGCCTTCTGCAAATCCCTAAGTATCGTTTGATGCTCACCCTTGCGGTCCTTGACCAGCGGTGCCAGAATCATGATGCGGCTACCTTGAGGTATTTCCTGAACGGCGTCGACAATTTGCTGCACCGTCTGACGCGAGATTTCCCTGCCGCATTCAGGGCAATGGGGATGCCCAATACGAGCAAAGAGGAGACGAAGATAATCATAGATTTCAGTCAACGTGCCCACAATAGACCTCGGATTATGAGGCGGCCCTTTCTGGTCAATGGATATGGCCGGGCTAAGTCCTTCGATGTAATCAACGTCCGGTTTCTCCATCTGCCCCAGGAACTGGCGGGCATAGGCAGAAAGAGACTCTACATAGCGGCGCTGCCCCTCGGCATATATGGTATCGAAAGCCAGAGAGCTTTTTCCTGAGCCGGAAACACCGGTGATAACCACCAGTTTGTTCCTGGGGATAACGACGTCTATATCCTTAAGGTTGTGCTCTCTGGCACCCTTGATAAATATGGTATCCGGCATGATGCTTTATTGTAACATCAACGCCAGATGCCTCTCAAAAGGAAAGCTAGCCGGAGCTTTTGACTCGATGACAAATTGCTGCTGTTAAATCAGGCCACCAAAATGCATTAACACCGGTGCCAGCATCAGTGAAATCACCGACATTAGCTTGAGCATTATATTCAAGGACGGTCCAGCAGTATCTTTCATGGGGTCGCCGGCTGTATCTCCAACAACACTTGCTTTATGGGCGGCTGAGCCTTTACCGCCAAACTTACCGGACTCAATCCACTTCTTGGCATTATCCCAGGCCCCACCGGCGTTGTTCAAGGTAATAGCCAGAATAAAACCAGTAGCCAGAGCGCCAATAAGAAAGCCAGCAAGGGCGTATTTGCCCAGAACCACTCCCACAATCACAGGCGCAATTATCGTCATTATTGAAGGAAGCAACATTTGCCTCAATGCTATTCTGGTGGCAATATCCACGCACTTGCCATATTCTGGCCTGGCTGTCCCCTCCATCAAGCCCTTTATCTCACGCCACTGCCGACGGACTTCATTTATAATTGCCGCCGTAGTTATACCAACTGCCTTCATGGTCATAGCACAAAAGATGGGAGGCATAAGGGCACCTAGTAGTACGCCAATGATAACCGGCGCACTTAGCAAACTAAACGCTTCCGGTGTTGGCACTACTATCTTGCCTGCGGAAATAGCTACTATCCCTGTAGCTAGAGCGAAAGAAAGAATTAGACCC
>JAUWFX010000037.1 GCA_030606765.1 Dehalococcoidia bacterium | reverse complement strand
AAGAATTTAAGGGGTGCCAATATCCAATAATAATAAGATAAAAGGAGGAAAGATAAATGGCAGAAGTGAAAAACTTGGTAATTGAAGTCAATAGTGGAGCGGATAAACCCTACAACCAGTATGCCGCCTATGTTGCCGCATTCATGGCAAAGCAAATACTCAAAATCCCAATTGTCACTATATTCTACGGCGCCCAGGGTATTGGTATGGTAAAGAAAGGGGAATTGGCTAAACTCGCTATCACAGGCTCGGTCAAAGAGCTAATCGCTGGTCAGCTGGAAGGAGTCTCCGCTTCTGACCTACCAGATAACCTGGCACTAATGGCTCGTTTTGTGAAAGACAAACTCGGCGTCATTATTGTCTCATGTGGAACATTCCATGTCATTGATGGCTTTGCCAAAGCAATAGATGATACGTCGAACATTGAGGACTTTATCATCCCGATTACGCTTCCACAGGCTGCTGAAGGATTGCTGACCGCTGATAGGGTGATTTACTACTAGGACTTTGTGGACCCGTAAAGCGAATTGGATAGTCGGGTATTGGCACTCCCATCCGCTGAAACAAAACATCGTTTTGTGACTTGATAATCAACCAAATTGTTTTCAAAATTTACTTCCTGGTTCCACTTCAATTTCCACTTTGGTCCAGGGCATGTTCCACCTTAGTGCAGAGAATGCTCCACCTTAGTTCAGAACATGCTCCACTTTAGTCCACTTCAGTTTCCACTCCAGTTTCCACTTGTCTCCACTCGAGTTTCCGCTTTTTTTGCTCCAGTTCCCAGTTTAGTTCCACCCAAGTTTCCACTGTGGTTCCACCTTGGTTCCGCCTGTTTCCACTCCAGTTTCCACCTGTCTTCACTCGGGTTTCCACCTTTTTTGCTCCAGTTCCCAGTTTAGTTCCACCCCAGTTTCCACTGTGGTTCCACCTTGGTTCCGCCTGTTTCTACCCCAGTTTCCACTTGTCTTCATCCTAGTCTCCACTATTAGTATTTGAGCTCAGCCTATTCGGCTCATGCAGCTAACGCGCCTCATGGATCAACGATGCCGCAGACGAGCCGTTTCTGGACTAGCTTCGCGCTAGTCCTATGGTTTCGTTCCATGTTTGAACTTCTAACTTCTGAGTTTTAGCTTGCTTATAGCTTCTAATTTTAAGTTGGAACTTGGAACTCGTAGCTCATAAGTTGTAATCTGTAACTTCGCACTTCCAGTTCCATGTTCCAATACATGGTTCCAGAAACTGAGTAAGTAAGCCGATATCCAGTTTCAGTATTCACAGTTAGCATTACCAGAGGACTAAGAGACGAGCGACAAGCAATAAGCGATTCTATTGCTACTCAAGAGCAGTATACAGTTGAACAATTCTGACTTTTGTGTGAAAGAGCGGTATTGACTGCCCCTGCTAGTTGACTTACTATGGATATCATCGGGCACTTATGGAAGCGACGTTTTTGGTTTTCTGCATTCTTGGCTGCAACAGAGCTAAAAGGCGGCAGAAGTGAAGAGGCTAATCCTTTTAATTGCTCTGGTAGTGACGTTACTTGTATTGGTAGTTTCCGATGCTGATACATTCCTTGCTGATAGCAATACTCCTGATAACGAGATAACTACCAGCCAGATTGAAGCGAGCAATTTTTCGACAAGTGCCACGATAACGATTACGATGTATGCTAAACTTCTTGAATAACTTGGCCAGCAGATTTTGAAAGGGTATTCGAGCTATTCTCTAATGCTGTTTTATCCACTGGATAATATCTTCCTTTAAAAATACCCGCTTTTTACCTATCTTATGTGAAGGCAATCCCTCATTCACAAGTTTATACAGCGTCTGATGACTCACACCTAGAAAGTCTTGTGCTTCGGCAAAGGTGAAGAATATCCGCTCTACATTCTCCTTTGGCTTCTTTCTGGCCATCTTACTCTCCTATCCTGTATTTGAATTTATGGTACATGGATAGGGGCAATTAGGCACAACTAGTCATTATTAGATGATAATTGACACTGCCCCTGTTGGACTTTTATAATAGGCTCAACTGAGGTATCAACAGTTATGTTGTGAGATAAAACAGCAGGACAGATTTTAGCAGTCTGAAAGGAGGATAAAATGAATACGAAAAAGCTGGCAGGAATCATTATCCATAAATAACTAAGACTACTACAGGAGGTGGAACATGAAGAATGCGACAGGAGGAACCAAAGCCATACTGGTAGCCCTGTTATGTTGCTTGTTAATAAGCGTTGGATTCAATGTGTGGTGTTTGGCTAATCAGTCACCCAGCGAATATGAGTTGTCATCGTGCAGGAATCAGCTACAGTCATGTGAGAGTCAATTATCATCAGTACAAAGCCAACTACAATCGGCTGAGGACCAGGTGTCATCTTTACAGACGCAGTTATCATCGTATCAGAGCCAAGTATCATCATTACAGAGCGAACTTTCCGAATGTCAAAGCTATGGCAAGTTACAAGAGTGGTCGCTGAAAGTAGAGGATAAAACAATAAACCAAGACAATGGCACCAAATCAGCGATAGTTCAATTCACAGCCGATTATGCAGGATATGTACTAGTGTCAGGAACAAGCACAACCTCAAATGGCTATATCATGGTCACATCTTCATTTAGCGGTTACCCGTATAATGATACCGAATATTCATTCGGTACAGGTGCGACACGACTTATCCCTGTACTGCCTGGAACCATCAGAGTCTATTTCGGAAACCACAACTTGGTCCATGGTGCAACAGCAACAATAACCGTGTATTACGTCTGCTGACCTGAATATTTAGGAGACGAAAGTAGCGTTTGATCGTTGCTATTCACATATAGCGGTAGTCGGGGATGACCTGCCGATGAATTGTTATGGTTCTTGTTTCTCATAGCAATTTCTCATAGGAATGTAGGACGGTCATCGCAGGATGGAAAGCAGATATGTCGTAGATATACGCATAGGGCGATTTGTTTAATTCCGACAACAATAACTCAATTTGTTGAGTCTAGATGTGCCCTTCGGCTACACACTCAACCGTATCATGTGGTAGATCATTAGATAATATTATCACGCCGCCTCAAGAAGACATCCCAAACTATGATGATATAATGATAATAGCGCTATTGAGGGAGTCATTATATAGAATGGCATTACCTACGGGATGGGCAACTCCGGAGGACTTCGCGACACTCTTCCAGTACTTCTGGCACCGTGACTTTCCTATTGACCAAATGGCGACAGGTGCGAAGCGTGCTGATTGGACTATCCATATTGGAGTAGTTGTTCGTAACGTAGCTGACCTTATGGGGCTAGTTACAAGATTTGAAAGAGGAGGTAGGAAGGACGCTATGCTTCGGGGTACTGAGGGCGATGAAATAGCTATTGAATGGGAATGGGGTGGTGTATGGGGTAACGAATTGGAAAAACTAAAACGCCACAAGGTATGGAGTAAAAGCAGGGGTAGCAGAAGATTACTCAAATACGCAGTGCTTGTAACCTATACACACACACCCAACATAGGAACGGTGTATGACCATGTAAGAGAAAAATGGAAAGATTCACCATGGCCACTTCTTCTCATTCTGATTGATTTAGAAGAGTCTAGAAAGTTCTCTTCGGGTAAGGAATTCAGGAATATCCATATGTCCGTATTTGATTCCAGTGGACGCAGGAGTCTTCGTGATGCACCCGCTTTTCCGTGGAACGTTGAAAGCACTCGCTGGTACTTATCTGAGGATAAGGATTAGGCTAGCATGCCACCATTGTTATCAAAATCCAAATACTTGACTGGCCTCCAGTGCCCGAAGTATCTCTGGATACAAATCCACGAACCCGAAAGAATCCCCGGGGCAGACGCTATTACACAATATATCTTCGACCAAGGGCATCTAGTCGGTGAATATGCAAAGCAGTTATTTCCCGGGGGTATCGATATTCAACATGATGATTTCATGGATAACATCGTCACAACAAAGAAGCTCCTTGCAGAAAGAAAGCCATTGTTCGAAGCGGGCATCCGCGCTGGGGAAATCTACTCTAGATTAGATATATTGAACCCAGTTAATAAGGATGAATGGGACATAATTGAAATAAAATCCAGCACGTCTGTCAAGGATGTGCACATCGATGATGTATCCTTTCAGAGGCACTGCTGTGAGAAAGCAGGCTTAAAGATAAGAACCTGTAAGCTGGGCTTCATTAATAACCAGTATGTGAAGAGTGGCGAAATAGATCCGATAGAGTTATTTACTTTAGAAGCTATCTCCACCCAGGTAGAAGAAATCAGCGAGAGTATAGAGGAACGGGTGTCTAACCTGCTCGAGGTTATTTCGAATAAAACATGCCCCGGAGTTAGTATTGGCGAGCACTGCTTAGCACCATACGAATGTCCGCTCCGAATGGAATGCTGGGGGTTCTTACCTGAGAATAGTATATTTGATTTGCGAGGTGGGAAGACAAAGCAATTTTCTCTGTATGGGCAAGGAATTATGTCCATCAAGGATATCCCAGATGATATTCCTCTCTCCAGGCAACAACAGATTCAGAAGGAATGTGTAATGACAGGAAATGTGCACGTTGATAAGGAGGAAATCCAGCAATTCCTGAATAAATTGAAATACCCACTATACTATCTGGATTTTGAGACGTTTGGTTCGGCGATACCTATATATGACGGCACAAGACCATATCAAGACATACCGTTTCAATTCTCATTGCATGTTGTAGAAAATGATACATCTGAACCAGTACACCACTCATTCTTGGCTGAGGGTAGAGAGGACCCCAGGCCCGAGATTCTTCGTGAACTGCAAAGATTACTTGGTTCGGAAGGCAGCGTCATTGCTTATAATGCTGGCTTTGAGGAGAGTGTCCTAACGGTATTGGTTGAGGCTTTCCCCGAATACATGAATTGGCTCAAAAGTATTCTCACAAGGATGGTTGATCTACTGTTCCCGTTTACCAACTTCCATTACTACAATGCATCGCAAAAAGATACAGCTTCGCTCAAGAAAGTGTTGCCAGCAATTACTGGGAAAGGCTACGAAGAAATGGGTATAGGTGCTGGGATGGATGCAAGTATTGCTTACACGGGAATAACGTATGGTAATGCAACAGAAGAAGAAATTGCTAGGGTACGTAGGGATTTAGTCGAATACTGTAGGCTAGACACCGAAGGAATGACATGGGTTGTGGACGAGTTGAGAAAGCTGTCAGATTGATTCTCGACTAGTAGGTTGTGTTATGCAGAGTACGTTCCTACATCATCACAGCTACCGGAGCAGGGCAGAGGCCAATCAGGGCAGCAGACAAAGTCTACTCCAACACTTTCTTCATTTCCTCAAATTGTTCCTTAGTAATCTCTCCTCTGGCAAAGCGAAGTTTCAGAACTTGAAGGGGGTCCTCTGGCGAAGTTAGATGAGTCTGCTGATTGGTTGCAACTGGGGATACAGAGGTGCTACTCATTCGCCTGAGATTCTCTTGAATGAGCCTGAAAACGTAATCCACCTGACCTGCCGGGAGGTTGTCCAAGATTAGGTCCTCGCTCATGAATCGTCGCTTCAAGGTGATGGTAGCAAACAAAATTCCTTTATCGATTTTCAGATTGGCTATGTCTTCATATCTGTAATCTTCAATCTCCTTGTGTAATCCCAGGGTTGACGGAGAGTACCTGATTATCCTCTGGTCAGTAATTATTATGGAGTCCGGTGTGGTGGCTGCCTTCAACCTCGATTGCTTTATGACTGCCATAACTTGTTCATCCGCTAGCAACATCTTTTTGATGGCCTTTGGAATTTTGAGTGTCTTGCCTTCTTCGTTCATCGGGCCTTCCTAATAGCCATTACAATGAGTGACCGTACTCCTCAGAGGGCGAGTTTTGCCCTGAGGTCGTTTTGCGTCTTTCGCCTTCATCTTTGCATTAACGATAAACTAACTACTCATACGATGTCAACAGTCGCAGACACAGATTGACTGGTAGGTAACACTTGTTTTTTGTTACCTATGGCGTAACAAAATAGCGTAAAGTTCACCTCCAACCTTGTGTGCCTGCGCATTTGCTACCAAAAACTCCTTAGCGTAGAATGGGAGATAGTGGGAAAGGAGGTGGTTATGAAGATTACGAGCCAGCAAAAAGGAAAGCTTGGTGAACTCTGGGTCTTTGGCAAGCTACTTGACGCAGGTGCTAATGTTTACTGCCCACTGGTTGACGAGGAGGGCATTGACGCAATCGTACGCAGGAGAGATGGAAAACTACTAGAAATACAGGTAAAATCAACCCGGGCAGAAGAACAGGCGGGTTACTTTAATGCATATCTAGAGCCACGAGAAAACCTCTTCCTAGTATGCGTCGATTTGAGTCCACTTGACAAGACACCCTCACAGTCTCCAGAAGTTTGGGTCTTCCCATCCAAAGTATTCGCGAACTCAGAATATTCGACCCAATCAAAAACAGGTGAATGGAGATTAGCATTGGCATCAAGAAGTAAAAGGCATGGCAACAAGGCGCGTAAGGAACTCTTGAAGGAATATCGTGAGGCGTGGAGGCTTCTGACGGAGTGATAAGACACCCTCTCTCGCAAAAGCCAGATTCTCGAGAATTTAACGATTGGGCGAAATGTTTAGCAGGAGCAATCATGGCGGAGCGCTTTTTCTGGAGGCCGAAACAGATTCCAGTGCTCCAATAACATGTTATACTTAGCTTGGGGGAACCTTGAAGTTACTCGCAGGCCGTCTTTGACACTAAGAAGCAATTGAGTTCCTAATGCATCAGAGGTCTAAAAACGCGCATGGAAGCGATAGGATCGGGGGATATCAAGCCCATACGTGTCGAGATCAAATGTGCCATTCCATTTGCCATCTATGCAGAGGGTGAATACCGGGTTAACCTCTCTGCAGGAACAGTCCCTGTCTCAATACGGCGTGTCAGACAGGACCCTATAGACAGTCGCATAGGCATTGAGAGCGGCGATTTCGACATCACCGAGGATCGTTCGGGTTTGGTCAGCTACTCGGAGTTTTTTCTGAGCTTAGATTACCCGACATTCGAGGAGCTGCAGCGACAAGTTGGCGGGCATACCAACATCGAAATCTTGAGGGGGATTGCCCGCACCGTGATAAACCACATCTTGGATGCCTATCGCGAGGCGACTAAAACTCCTTGGATTCGCAGGTTTGCTGACAGCGACTTATACATGCTGGAGGGTCAAGCGACATACGCTAATGGTGAAGTGCAAGTCATCGCAAGCCTAGGCCCACCGCGTAGCATTACGCCCCCGCTTAAAGGACTATCTGAAGAGACTCACCAACGGTTTCTCGAAAATCTTGACTCTGAAGAGGCGCCTCCTGTGTGGGACACTCTTTGGCTCGATAGCGAGGATGCACTAAGCCGAGGTGACTACCGGTCTGTAGTAATCTCCGGGCACTCAGCCCTTGAAACATTATCGCATGCGACAATACTAGCCTGGCTGAGGGAACAAAGTCTACAAATTGATGAGGCAGTTGCCAAGCTGGCGAGAAATAAAAACGAGAGAGGAAGATTGGGACACGCTCTTTCGCTCGAGGAACTCACTGAGCTTCTGAATGATACCCGTAAGGTAGAAATAGCATTGTTTGATGTCCTAAGTGCTGATCCATCATGGGGTTTCGATTTGTATATGCGCTTCGGGCGTCTGGCTGCTGCGCGTAATTCTGTGCTACATTCTGGAGCGGATGTGGGCCCAAAAGACGCCAAAGGGCATCTTGATCTCGTGCGGGCAATCAGAGAACTACTTACAAACCAGCCTAATCTGGAGCGCATCCGACGCTCTAGAGCCCAGCCTGCAGGGCAAGTCCTGGCTTTCCACCTGCAGCGTAACCCTCACCCAAGCCTTGCAGAACTTCTTAGCGAGCTTGAAGCCGATGGATTTCAAGTCACCATATGGTCGATGCAGCGGTTCCCTGAGGCACTCTATCGTAAGGAAGCTCGGGTTGCAATCATAACGAAGGAGTCAAGGATTAGGATTTATCTGCCCAAGAAAAACCAGCTAAATGTGACGGACTGCGAGCTGCAATTAACGCGAGTATTGCTTAAGCACAAAATGGTTAAAGAGGAAGGTTGGCCTATCGCCGACGTGTCTGATCAGAGCGCAGCGGGTAATTTATCACTTGGGGCGATCAACTGGGAGGGGTATCGATGGATTGCAGAAGCCATCACAGACGCAGTTCTCGGCGTTGAAATTGAACGTCGTCTTCGAGAAATCGGGATGGACACTCGGTCAAGAACTAAGCAGCAAATCATAAAATTGGAAAGCTGTATCGGGCGAACGGACTTTGAAAAGCCACAATGGGGAGAGCTAGATTATTTCTTGTTGCCCATTAAGGCTCTTACTGTGCAGCTTGTCTGGCCAGAGGGGTCAACGAAGTTAATACGGCTGCTCCAGAGCCGAACTCCAGAACAAGCTGGCGTATTTGCCCGCATTTTTGCGGCTGTTAGCAAGTCAGGATGGGGAACCCCTGAGGAAGCTGCTACGGCCATGCTTGCCGTCAAATCCGGGCTTGGAGTCCTTGACACCATAGGTGTGCGCGAGGCCCCAAAAAGAGTCCTACGGACACGCTTGAACACCGATGAACTACAGCGCTTGGATTGGAAATAGCCAAGCTGCCTAACCTGGTCATAGCAACGGCCTAGTGAAGAAACACCGTGTTACACCCTCTTCGAATCTTCACGCTTACATATTAAGAAGGGCATGCTGACCAGAAGTCCAGATTGTTGGGTAGACGGGTGCAAGTCTTTAGTCTATTTTTTCCTAGTGGATGGCTTTACAACTTTACCTTGATAGTTCATCAGACCCGTTTTGAGCCCTGCTAGGCGTTTAACCGCTTGCTTTTGCTCCGGTTTTGGCAAGGCAATGTATCGGGGCCCCTTGGATCCACTCAGTTGGCGAAGAGCTTCCGTGATCTCGTCAGCGGTTGACTTGACCTCGGCCGACCCGTACCTACCCTTTACATCAGGGCTGCCAGCTTGGTTATACTTGCCACCAAGTCTTTTGGCTATTAGCTTGGCAGCGCGATCATGAGAGTTAGCCATAGTGGCTCTTATTATACAGCCATGCTTCTTTAAAATAAATACTATGGCACAAACTGAATCAGGAAAGAATGACTGGTGCGAATCCAGGGTGAATACGCACCAAACAATAGCCTGTTTTGTTCAGTAAGTCACATTAGCCTTTTCTGATTAGTGAGTCACAGTTCATCGCTTTGTCCACATTGCCATCCACGAAAGGGGTAAATCCTCTTCTAAAAAACAGTCAACTTGCCCTTATGCTCATCATGAAACACATATATCCGAATCATTGAGGCTGGCACTCAATTTCTTATCATAAGGCAAAGTCCGAGCTAGGGCTTGACATTTTCTGCAAGCTATACTAAGCTAAAGCAAACTTCAGTGAGGTGTCATTTGGACAATGAGTTATTGACGATAAAGGAAACCGCTTCCTTTCTAAAGACGAGTGAATTCACCATTTATCGTCTTATGCGAGACGGGGAGCTTCCCTGCTTCAGGAAAGGAAAGCGGTTCACTCGCATTAGAAAAAGAGACCTAGCGGCATTTTTACAGAAATATATGGTCGTGGGGAGGGATTAAAATGAAAGCAGCAATATATGCTAGGGTATCAACTGAAGACCAAGAAAGGGAAGGAACATCGCTAGGTAGCCAAGTGGAGGCTTGCCTCAACAAAGCTCGTGGCCTTGGCTACGAGATGCCACAGGAGCTTACTTTTACAGAAACCTTTTCCGGACTAACCCTTGACCGCCCGCGCCTCGCAGAATTGAGAGGGAAAGCTAGGAATAGAGATATAGAGGCTGTCATAGTGCATACCCCAGACAGGCTATCTCGAGTTGGTGAAGATATTCTAAGCCTAGCCAAGGAGCTCAGGATGGATGGCGTAAAGCTTCTGTTCGTAAAGGAGCAATGGGAAGACACCCTTAATGGGAAGCTAGTTGGTTTCATGCTTGGCTGGGCTTCCGAATTCGAGGCAACTCAGATAAAAGAAAGAACAATGCGAGGTAAGTTAGCGAAGGCTAAGCAGGGGAAACAACCATGTGGGAGAGCGGCCTACGGTTATAGGCTAAGAGATGGGGAGCATGAGATAAACAAGGAGGAGGCTGAGGTTATTCGCATGGTATTTGATTGGCTCGCCAGAGATGGTATGACTCTTCGTGCTATCCAGCTTCGGCTAAATAGGTTGGGTATCCCCACTAAAGAGGGCAAGTCTTGGTGGCAACGGGCTACGTTATATCGCATAGTCCGAGACCCGGTGTACATAGGGAAATGGTACTACAACAAGCGAATGGAGGTCCCAGCTAAGATTAAGAAAGGAGCCACTGTGCAAGTGCTCAAACCTAGAGAGCAATGGATACCTGTGGAAGTTCCAGCTATTATACCCGAGCAAACTTTTGAAGCTGCTCAGAGGCAATTGGAAAGAAATAGGGAACTCTGCAAGAGAAACATTAAGAGGGAGTATCTACTAACAGGCTTGCTAGTTTGTGGTAAATGTGGCTTCAATCTTAATGCCAGAACGGTTAAGGGTAGGGGGTATTATTGCTGTAATTCCAAGCTAGGCACCATTACCCCGAATACCTGCGCCTCAAAGTATATTCAAGGCCCCAAATTGGAAGAGGTTGTTTGGGGCACCATTTCTAAGTTTTTAGCTCAGCCTGAATTGATTGTCCAACAACTACAGAACCGCAAATATAGCCCTGCCGCTCACCTAGAAGCCAGTCTAGACCGAGTATGCCAGTCGCTGGAAAGGAAGATAGTAGAGGCAGATAGAATGCTCGATGCCTATAAAATAGGGGCTATCAATATTCAAACTCTAAAGTGCAAGATGGATGAGATAAAGAAGGAAGAGGCGGAACTGAATAATGAAAAGTTGAGCTTGGAAGCAGATATCCGTAAAGCGCAAACCGAAGAGTTAAATGAGAAGAAACTTTACCGGTTTTGCCGAGGCTTGCCCACCACTTTGGCCAATCTCAACTTCGAAGACAGAAAACAAATCTTGAGAGAGGTGGTGGATAAGATAGTTGTTGATGGGAGCGAGGTTACTATCTATGGCATCATTCCTACATCTGAAGGCGAAGCAGAGGATGTATCGGTTGGGTTGTCGTCATCTTAAGCACAGTGCTTTTTAAATTGGCTCGCTGCCCGATAAGCTCGAATTCAGCTTCCTCTCTGATGTCAGCAGTAAACAGGAAACTAACTTTGCCCCAACTCAGCCTCAGCACCACTCCATTGTTATCCACATCATGGCTGGTCCCTTCGAATAAGCCTTCTGGCGGATTTAGCACCTCCATATTGATTCCGCTGCCCAAATCAATCTCCTGTCCGGCCCGGGCTATGTTATATTCGATTCCTTTATCTTCAACAAGATTACACCATTCCTGATAGATAGCTGAATCATAGGGTACCCCAGGCTCAAGCACCTGCCTAACTTTGTACCTCAGAAGGACCTCTACCAGGCCTGTGACATGGTCGGCGTGAGGTTGAGTACAGACCACGAGGTCTAGCGTCCTATCCCAGAAGGGGAGCTTCTTGCTCAACTCCAAATTAATTCTCTGGGGATCAGGACCACCATCAATGAGTATATCCTGGCCATTGGGCGTCTGAATCAGGATAGCATCTCCCTGTTCCACATCAAGAAAGCTTATATGAAGCTTGTCATCGGGCATGGTCAGAGCCACAGACCACACCAGGATAGCTACTACCAGAATGGGAAGGATAAGCCATTTCGTAGAAAAGCCGAGGCGAGGTTTAGGAATGCCTGCAACGACTTTCTTTATTCCTGAAGTCAACCTGGAGGAAAAATCAGCCAACTGTTTTCGGTGGTTGAGGAATGCTATAACTCCAGTCAATATAGCATAGTATCCCCAGATATGCCAGGTGGAAATAGTGGTCACCTCTAATGAAGAGTGGGGCAAGGCATCAAAGCCTTGAACTAGGAAAACGAGATAGCTGAGAAAAAGCCAGGCCAGCCAGCCGAGTATTTGAGCCGCAAACGAAGCAAGAAGCCCAACGAAGGCGACTAACGCTGCTGTGACTATGATAAAGGGCAAAGCCGGCAGGGAAAAGAAGGTTGCCGGCAAGGCAACCAGGGAGACTACGCCAAAGTTATAAGCTACAAGGGGCCCGACTGCCACGATAGCTGCCAGAGTTACGGCAAAGCCGTCGGTTACCATACCGCCTGCGGCCGCAATCTTTTCTCTGGCTCCAAATAAAGAAGCAACGCCCTTCCTCCCCCACGCCTGGAAGTAAGGATAGAGGAAAACAAGCCCGGCCATGGCCAAAAAGCTGAGTTGAAAAGAGACGCTCCACAAGACATGCGGTTGGATTCCCACCATCACCGCGGCAGCGAA